>CAXMQC010000558.1:0-3775 GCA_964195285.1 Akkermansiaceae bacterium | reverse complement strand
GGCCTTCACCGCGTTGGCGGGCGTTGGCTTGGTGGCGGGCGGTTATGCCTGGTTTGGCAACCAGCCGGCGGCGGTCGCGCAGACCGAAGGAGATGTGGTGATCGCGACGGTCAATGGCGAGAACATCTACCGTAGCGCACTGGAAGACGCCTATGCCCAGCTGCCGCCCCAGGCGCAGCAGATGGGCATGGAGACGATCTATCCCCTGTTGCTGGAGCGCATGGTCGACGAAAAGCTGATTGGCGTTGCCGCCAGCAGGGCTATCCCGGCCGACGATCCGGATGTCGTGAAGCAAATGGACGTGCTGCGAGAACGGGTCGTCATGCAGATCTATTTCGAGCGCGAGATCGAATCCAAGCTGACCGATGACGTGCTGCAGCAGCGCTATGAGCAATGGAAGGAAGCCAACCCTTCGGCAACGGAAGTCCATGCCGGCCACATCCTGCTTGAGACCGAGGAAAAGGCCAATGAAGTGCTGGCTGAGTTGCAGGGCGGCAAGGATTTCGCCGAGGCCGCCAAAGAGCATTCCACCGGTCCCAGCGGCCCCAATGGCGGCGATCTGGGATTCTTCACCCAGGACCAGATGGTCAAGCCCTTCGCCGACGAGGCGTTCGCCATGGAAGTCGGCGCGGTTTCGGCGGCGCCGGTCAAATCCGATTTCGGTTGGCATATCATCAAGGTCGAGGATCGTCGCCAGCAACCGCAGGCCAGCCTCGACGAGATGCGCGAACAGCTGACCCAGGAGGCGACCCAGGAAGTCGCCGCCGAGATGATGTCGGTGCTGCGCGAGGACGCCGAGATCGCCACCTTCGACATCGACGGCAACTCGACGCCGGCCGAGGCGGAGATGCCCGCGGTCGAGGCGGAGATGCCCGCGGCCGAGGCAGAGGCGCCCGCGGCCGAGGCGGAGATGCCCCCGGCCGAGGCCGCGCCAGCGGCAGAAGGCGAGCAGCCCGCCGAGGGTGGCGAGGAGAAACCGGCGACACAGTAGTATTCAACGCTCCGTAGGTACGATCGCGATGACCGGCGTTTCACCCTTCGCGCCAACGCGCTTCCCCGAGTTTGAGCCGGTTGCCGGCGTCCGCCTGGCGGGTGCCGCGACCGGGCTCAAGAAGGCGAAGGGCGTGCATGACCTGATGCTGGCGGAATTCGCGCCGGGCACCACGGCGGCGGGCGTCTTTACCCGCTCGCTATGCCCGTCGGCGCCGGTCGATTGGTGCCGAAGGATTCTGGCCAAGGGCAGGCCGCGCGGTCTGGTGGTCAATTCCGGCAACGCCAATGCCTTCACCGGCACGAAGGGCGACCGGACGGTCGAGGCTACAGCAAGGGCGGCGGCGGATATCCTGGGCGCCAAGCCGCGGGACATTTTCATCGCCTCGACCGGGGTTATCGGCAATATCCTGGCCGACGACGCCATCCCGCAACGGCTGCCGGCCCTGGCCAAATCGCTGTCGGCCGGTGCCTGGCATGATGCCGCGCGCGCGATCATGACCACCGATACCTTCCCCAAGGGTGCGTCGCGCAGCGCTCGGATCGGCGGTGCACAGGTCACTGTCGCCGGCATCGCCAAGGGGTCGGGCATGATCGCGCCCGACATGGCGACCATGCTGTCCTTCGTCTTCACCGATGCCAAAATTCCGGCCGACATATTGCAGGCGGTTCTTAAGCGAGGCGCCGACCGCTCGTTCAACGCCATCACCGTGGACAGCGATACCTCGACCAGCGACACGCTGATGCTGTTCGCCACCGGTCAGGCGAATCATCCCAAACCAACCGCCGCCGGTGATGGGCTGCTGCGCGATTTCCGCCGCGCGGTGGAAGAGGTTCTGGCCGATCTGGCGACCCAGGTCGTCAAGGACGGCGAAGGCGCATCGAAATTCATCACCATCGACGTGTCCGGCGCGGCCTCGGCCCGCGCGGCCCGGCGCATCGGCCTTTCGATCGCCAATTCGCCGCTGGTGAAAACCGCGATCGCGGGCGAGGACGCCAATTGGGGCCGCATCGTGATGGCCGTCGGCAAGGCCGGCGAGAAGGCCGACCGCGACCGGCTGTCGATCGCCATGGGTGGCGTCCAGATTACCAGGGATGGCCAGTTGCTGCCGGATTACGACGAGGCGCCGGTGGCCGACCATCTTAAGGGGCGCGAGGTAGACATCGCGGTCGATATCGGCATCGGCCATGGCCGCGCCCGGGTATGGACCTGCGACCTGACCCATGACTATATCGCCATCAATGCGGATTACCGGAGTTAGGACCTTGTCTGATCGGCCGGCACCCTCGGACGGCCCGATGGCGCATTTGCCGCTGGAAACGGAACGGCTGTTGCTGCGACCCTATGGGCGCGACGACGCCCCCGAGATCGCCCGGCTGCTCAACGATGCGGAAATGGCGCGGTTCCTGATGGTGATTCCGCATCCTTTCGTCGAATTCGACGCCCGGACACTGGTCAAGGCGGCTTGGCGGCGGCTGACCGGCGGCCGCGGGTTCGATCTGCTGGTAACGTTAAATGACGGCGGCGACAGACCCGTGGGCAGCGCCGGCGTTGGCTTGCATGACGAGGGCCGGCGTGGCGAGCTGGGCTTCTGGATCGGCCGCGATTACTGGGGCCGGGGCTACGCCAGCGAGGCGGCGCGCCGGATGACCGACTTCGCCACCCAAACGCTTGGCGTGACGCGCCTGACCGGCACGGTCGCCGCCGACAATGACGCCTCGCTGGCCGTCCTGGGCAAACTCGGCTTCAGCGAGACCGGGCGCGGCGAAAAACGCGTGCCCTCGACCGGCAAGATGCGCGAAGTAATCTTTTTCGAACGAGAGGTGGGCGCGCGATGAGTGGCGGTGCCGGGCCGATCCTGCTGGTCGTTGCGGTGGCGCTGCTGGATGCCGACAACCGCGTTTTGCTCAGCCGCCGGCCCGAAGGCAAGCATATGGCCGGGCTTTGGGAATTTCCGGGCGGCAAGATCCATGACGGCGAGACGCCGGAAGCCGCCCTGATCCGCGAGATGAATGAAGAGCTGGCCATCGACACGGTGGAAAGCTGCCTCGCGCCGCTGGCCTTCGCCAGCCATGAATATGACGATTTCCACCTGCTGATGCCGCTCTATGTCTGCCGGGTGTGGAAGGGCATCGTGACGCCGGCCGAAGGCCAGGAATTGAAGTGGGTGGTCAAGCAGGCGCTGGCCGACTACCCCATGCCCCCGGCGGATGCACCGCTGATCCCGATCCTCCGCGACTGGTTGTAGGTCGCTCATCCATAGAATGGTTGCAAATTTTACTAAAATTTGCGATAATCGGGCAACCTGAAACGGTGCGGGGAAGCGCGATTTGGGGGCGGGCGGAGATGCCCGGCGGGCCAGAATTTTCTGGCCGGGGCAGGTATTATACGGCTTGCACATATCCAGTTGCGTGGTACGGCATCAACCGGCCGGGGGCGAATCGCGTCCCGGTGGTGAGGGCGTAACTGGATAGAGGGCAGGTCCATGAGACATTAGATTATTGCTATTTTTTCCGCCGTTCTGGCGGCGGCGGTATTCGCGCCGGGGGCATTTGCGCAGGCGCCGGAGACCGGGTCTCCGTCGGCCAATTTGCAGAACCTGGCGCGGAACAGCTTCATTTTCCGCTTCGATGACGGCGTAACGCCGGGGCAGTCGCGTGGCCGCGCCGCCGCCCTCGTATCCCGGGCGGGTGGCCAGATGGGGCATGTATACGCCAATAGCATAAGGGGATTTTCAGCCAGCATGTCGTTGGTGGCGGCGGACAATCTGTTCCGCGGGAATGC
>CAXMQC010000557.1:0-4365 GCA_964195285.1 Akkermansiaceae bacterium | reverse complement strand
TCGGTGAGAACACCACGGCCGGCGTGTCCTACTCCGGCCAGTTCGGCGAGGGTGTAACGGACAATGCCGTCAAAGGCCGCTTCACCTGGTTGTTCTAGGGACGAGGCACTCGGCGAGCTTCCCTTCGCGCCGATAGTCTTCTTTCGTGTCGACGTCGCTCAATGCCGGACCGGTCCAAACTCGTCACGCTTGGTAATATCATCTAGGCCGAGAGGGGTAGCGATGCCCGACATCAATACCGACAAAGTCTGTTTCCTGATCGTCAAGGCGCGCGAGTTCGATGTGAAGACCGGCGTCGAGGACCCCGACCCGGACAACGAGAATTCCGAACCCCCAGCCGGGGACGATCTGCAGGATTTCACGGATGATCCGACGATCCGTGAAATCAAGATGTTCGTTGACGATTTGAACGAGGACGAGCAAATCGACCTGCTCGGCGCGCCACTGCTGGGCGATTTCCTGGAGGAGGCCCTCAGCCAGTTTGGGCAATCATGCAAGGATGTCGAACTGAGCCACTTGTGACAGCCGGAGTGGCTGTCCACAACGGCGTGGCCCGATTGCTAGTGGTGTAAATCAGACGCCCGGTAATTCCTTGGCCGGCTCGGCGCCAACTTTGGCGAAGTGACCGAGCGCATACCAATCGGCGAAGGCCTTGATTTCCGCTCGATTACCTTCCAAGCGCAAGGATTCGTCCCGGCGGGCGGCCGCAATCGTCTTATGGCCAAGCCAGATCTCGATCAGTGTGCGGAAATGGGCGGTGATCCACAGGTCGACTTCATGTCCGGGGTCCCGGACGCAAATATCGGTGTCTTCAGGTTCGAACACCAGCCAATAGGAACGTTTCTGGACCGGCACCCCACTCAACTGGAACTGGACGACACGGCGGGATTCCACCTTGCGCTCGGCCATCAACGAGACCTGCCGTAACTCCCACATCAAAACATCCGGGTCCAGGTTTTCGTCGCTGGTAATATCGCGGCGCAGCCACCGTTGCGCCCAAATGCCCATCTGATCGAGAACCGGGAACAATTCCTGTCCGGCCTCGGTCAGCTGGTATGCCTTGCCTCGCGTATGCGGCGACGGAATCTGTTCGATTATCTTGGCGTATTCCAGTTCCTTGAGCCGGCGCGACAGGAGCGCCGTAGACATTCGCGGGACGCTCTTATGAATCTCATTGAACCGCGACGCGCCGCAGAAAAAGCTTCTAAGCACCAACGGAGTCCACCGCTCGGCGATCACCTCCGCGGCGACTGAAATCGGGCAATACTGATGGTATCCCTTCTTATCAGGCATGCGGTGGACTATAGGATTTCGCCGACGTCGTGGCAACTTCATATATTGAAGTTGAGCGTTCGTTCCCTCAGTGGCAGCATGCGTCCAATCACCGATGCATGGAGAGGACAAGAACATGACGACCATCGATTTGCAGAGACTTGCCGCCGATCTCGGCCCGAAATTCGCCGACGGTGGCGCGCAACGCGACGAAAATGCGGAGTTCGTAGCCGGTCATTACGACGTTTTGAAACAGAACAAGCTGTTTTCCGCCATGATCCCGGCCGCCTATGGCGGCGGTGGAGTCGGCCATTCGAAAATTGCCCGGTTCATTCGCGAAATCGCCAAATCGAGCCCCTCGACGGGATTGGCGCTTTCCATGCACCAGCATCTCGTCGCCGCCGCCATCTTCAACGACAAGAACGGCAAGCCGGGCCGCAAGCTGCTCGACCGCGTCGCCGCCGACGAAACGATACTTGTCAGCACCGGGGCCAATGACTGGCTGGAGTCCAACGGTGACGTCAAGCGCGCGGACGGCGGTTTCAGGGTAAGCGCCCGCAAGCCGTTTGCCAGCGGCTCACCGGCGGGCAATCTGCTGGTGACGTCGGCGCCCTATGAAGACCCGGAGAAAGGCTGGCAGGTCCTGCATTTTCCGGTGCCGCTATCGGCCGACGGTGTCTCGTTGGCCGATGACTGGGACACCATTGGCATGCGGGCTACCTGTTCGCAGACCGTCATCCTGGATGACGAGTTCGTGCCCGACGAGGCCATCCCCCTCAAGCGGCCGCGCAACGGATACCACCCGGCCTTCAATGTCATCCTCACCGTTGCCCTGCCGTTGATCATGTCGGCTTATCTGGGCGTCGCCGAGGCCGCGGCCGCGGTCGCAACACGGCAAGCCAGCCGGCGAACCGGCGACGAGGTTGCGCCTTATCTGGCGGGTGAGCTTACAAACCTTCTCACGACCGCGCAGCTGGCCGTGGCCGATATGGTCGCCATCGCCAACGATCTCGATTTCGACCCCACGCTCGAGACCGCCAACGCGGTAGCCGTGCGCAAGACGATTGCCGCGAACGCAATCATCGCAACGGCTGAAAAGGCCCTTGAGACGGCCGGCGGCGCCGGTTTCTTTCGGGGGTTCGGTCTGGAACAGCTGGTACGCGACGCCCATGCGGCGCAATTCCACCCGATGCAGGAAAAACGCCAGCACCGGTTTAGCGGCCGCATCGCGCTGGGGCTGGACCCGGTTCAGGACGCGCCTGCACAGTCCCTGCAATCAGCCGCTTAAGAAGAGGACCGGTCAGATGGAAAAGGCCAGATCGATGATCACGGAGTTCCCGGCAGATGCCCTGCGCGAGAGTTTTCTCGAAGCGATGAGCCGTACCGCGACAACCGTCAGCGTCGTCACGACCGACGGCCCAGGCGGGCGTGCGGGAACGACAGTTTCGGCGATGTCTTCGGTATCCGCCGACACACCCAGGCCGTCGATGCTGGTCTGCATCCATTACAAGAGTCCGACCGCGGCGGCGATCCTGCGCAACGGCGTGTTTTGCATAAACGTCCTTCGCGAGGATCAATCCGCGATCTCCGACGCGTTCGCCGGACGAACCGGGCAATCGGACAAGTTTTCCGGCCTTCACTGTGTCGCGGGATCGACCGGCGCGCCACGCCTGCCCGACCCGCTGGTCGCCTTCGACTGCCGTTTGGCCCATGCCGAAAGGGTCGGCACCCATTTCGTATTATTTGCCGAGGTCGAGGACATCGCGATCGCCGACGTCGGCGCGCCGCTGATCTATGCCAACCGCGCATATGGAAAGTCAGCGCTGTTCCAGGACGAAGGGAGACTGTGAGATGGAAAACTCTGTACCGGTCGACGACCGCCTGCGCCAGGGAGTCGAGACGATTCTGACCGGCCTGAACGGCCGCGAAAATCTCATCAAGGAAGATGTCGACGCCTTGCGTCGGGAACTCCGCCTGTTGGCAAGCGAGACACAGGCCCGAGTCACCTCGGAGGAACAGCTGAACGCCGAACGCATTATCACCTACATGTTCCGGCCCAGCGTCGAGGAGTGCCTGAAGCTTTGGTTCGGCAAATCGGAACTTACCGACGTCGATATCTGGCAGCGCTTTGGTGACGACGTGCAACTCGCGACTGATGGCGAGTTCGATCATTGGGCGCTTAACCCGAACCACCCTCGGATGTTTTTGGCGTTGATTCTGCTGCTCGATCAGTTCCGCCGAAATATGTTCCGCGAAAGGCCGGAAATGTATGCCGCCGACTATCGCTGCCTGTCGCTGGTCCGCCGGGCGATCACGCGCGGTGTCATCGACAAGCTTCAACTGATCGAACGGGTTTTCCCTTGCCTCGTCCTGACCCACTCCGAAACACTCGCCGACCAGCATCTTTGCCTGGAGGAATGGTCCAAGGTGGAAAGCGGATTGACGGCGACGGACCCGCTGCTGGTTTTTCGTGAAGTATTTCGGCGCCACCTTGAGGTCGTCGAAAAATTTGGCCGCTTCCCGCACCGCAATGCCCTGCTCGGCCGCATTTCAACGGCCGAGGAAGAGGCATTCCTGGCGAATGCCGATTTCCGGTTCGATCTGCCGCTGGTCAAGGGGGCCGACGGCAAGTTTAGCTTCCAGGGTGAAATCAGCGATTGCCGCGATGAAATGATGGAAGGTGAACCAGCCGGCCTCGCTTATCAGGGACCGGATGCGGCGTTGGCGCAGGCCGAAGAGCAGATTCGCCTACAGGGCTATGCCCAGGTCGGTGACATAAAATTACGCAAGTTCATCGTCGAGCGGGATATGCCGAAAGTCGCGTCGAAATCGCGGGATGAAATGACCGCCAGTGTCGACCGCGTCAACAAGGCCATGCGGGTATTGTGGCCGCGGATTTCATGGGTCGAGAGCTTTATGTGCAACGACAAGATGTACTGCGTCTATCTGGCCGACAGCGCGGCGACCTTGCACAAACACGCCCTGCTTGCCGACGTGCCGCTGACCTCGGCGCGGGAGGTCCGCCGGATCGTCGACCCCGGCACCTTCGAGGACCCCCGATAGTTGTCTGAAAAAGATTTCAGGAGACGGGGC
>CAXMQC010000556.1:0-3085 GCA_964195285.1 Akkermansiaceae bacterium | reverse complement strand
CGTCGTTGACAGGACGCCCCCGGCCCCTTATGTGACACTCGCGGTCCGGCGCACCCGTTCGCGCCGCCTTCCGTGATTCTTTCAAATCCGGGGCTGTTTTATCCATGGTTGGCGGGTTGCTAAGGCAAATATTCGGCTCATCGAACGATCGCATTCTGGCGGGCTTCAATAAGACTGTTGACGCGATCAACGCAGCAGAGCCGGAACTCGAAGCCTTGTCAAATGACGACTTGCGCGCCCGTACCGACTGGCTGCGCAAGCGTTGCGAGGACGGCGAGTCGCTGGACGATCTGCTGGTTGACGCCTTCGCCACCGTACGCGAGGGCGCCAAGCGAACCCTGGGCCAGCGCCATTACGACGTCCAGTTGCTGGGCGGTATCATCCTTCATGAAGGCCGCATTACCGAGATGAAGACCGGCGAGGGCAAGACGCTTGTCTCCACGCTGCCGGTCTATCTGCACGCGCTCGGCGGCCGCGGCGTGCACGTGGTCACGGTCAACGACTATCTGGCCAAGCGCGACGCCGGCTGGATGGGCCAGATTTACGAGTTCCTCGGCATGAGCGTCGGCTGCATCGTGCACGAGTTGAGCGACGACGAGCGCCGCGCGGCCTATGGCTGCGACATCACCTACGGCACCAACAACGAGTTGGGTTTCGACTATCTGCGCGACAACATGAAATTCCGCCTGGCCGACATGGTGCAGCGGGAGTTCAACTACGCCATCGTGGACGAGGTCGATTCGATCCTGATCGACGAGGCGCGCACACCGCTGATTATCTCGGGCCAGGCGGAGGATTCGTCCGAGCTCTACCGCCGCGTCGACGCCTTGATTCCAAAGCTCGGCGAGGCGGATTACGAAAAGGACGAAAAACAGCGGGCGGTGACGCTGACCGAGGATGGCCAGACCCATATGGAGGAACTGCTCCGGCAGGACGGCCTGCTGAGCGAGGGCGGGCTGTATGATTTGCAGAATGTGAGCCTGGTGCATCACGCCAACCAGTCGTTGAAGGCGCATAAGAGCTTCACGCGCGATGTCGATTATATCGTCAAGGACGACAAGATCGTCATCATCGACGAATTCACCGGCCGCATGATGGAAGGGCGGCGCTATTCCGACGGCCTGCATCAATCGTTGGAGGCCAAGGAGCGGGTCACGATCCAGAACGAGAACCAGACGCTGGCCTCGATCACCTTCCAGAATTACTTCCGGCTCTATCCCAGACTCGCGGGCATGACCGGCACGGCGTTGACCGAGGCCGGCGAATTCGGCGAAATCTACGGGCTGGAAGTCATCGATATGCCGACCAACCGGCCGATGATCCGCGCCGACATGGACGACGAGGTCTATCGCACGGAACGCGAGAAACATGACGCGATCCTCGAGCAGATCAGGGATTGCCACAGTCGCAAACAGCCGGTCCTGGTCGGCACCGTCAGCATCGAAAAATCGGAAGAGCTTTCCGCGATGCTGAAGAAACACAAGATCCAGCATCATGTGCTGAACGCACGCCACCATGAAAAAGAGGCCTATATCATCGGCGATGCCGGCGTGCCCGGCGCCGTGACCATCGCCACCAATATGGCGGGCCGCGGCACCGACATCCAGCTTGGCGGCAATCTGGAATTGCGCCTGTCGAGCGAACTGGAAGGCGTCGAGGACGAGACGAAAAGCGCCAAATTGACCGAAAAAATCAAGGCCGACATCGAGAAGAAACCGGCGGTCGTGCTGGAAGCTGGCGGGCTGTTCGTGCTGGGCACCGAGCGTCACGAATCGCGGCGCATCGACAATCAGTTGCGCGGTCGTTCGGGCCGTCAGGGCGATCCCGGCGCCTCCAAGTTTTTTGTCAGCCTGGAAGACGATTTGATGCGCATCTTCGGGTCCGAGCGCATGGACGGCATGCTCCAGAAACTGGGCCTGGAGGAAGGCGAGGCGATCGTCCATCGCTGGATCAACAAGGCGTTGGAAAAGGCGCAGGAAAAGGTCGAGGCGCGCAATTTCGAAATCCGCAAGCAATTGCTGAAATTCGATGACGTCATGAACGACCAGCGCAAGGTCATCTTCGAGCAACGCAAGGAGATGATGCGCGCCGACGACGTGAACGAGGATATCGTCGCGATGCGGCACGAAACGGTCGAAGAGATCGTCGAGCGCTGCATTCCGGCCGGCGCCTATTCCGAGCAATGGGAAGTCGGTTCATTGCGCGAGGAATGCATCCGGATATTCGGGATGGAACTGCCGGTCGCCGACTGGGCCGCCGAGGAAGGCATCGCCGACCAGGAGATCAAGGAACGAATCACCGACGCGATCGACCGCAAGATGGCCGAAAAGGCCGCCACCTTCGGACCAGAACTGATGCGCTATGCGGAAAAGACGCTGCTGCTGCAGCTATTGGACCAGAACTGGAAGGATCACCTGCTGCAGTTGGACCATCTGCGCGAGGGCATCCATCTGCGCGGCTATGGTCAGCGCGACCCGCTGAACGAATACAAGCAGGAAGCCTTTTCCCTGTTCGAGGGGCTGCTGGAACAGTTGCGCACCAGCGTCACCGAATACCTGGCGCATCTGCAGGTACGGACGGACCCGCAACCGGAGCCAGTCGCCGAAGTCGCGGCGCCCGCGGGCGGCTATGACCCCTCACGGATGCGGGAAACGCGCACCGATCCGGCCCTTGGCGGCGGCCAACCACTTGGCGACGGCTCACCCGTGCATAGCCGCGCGGCCGCGCAGCAGATCGATCCCGGCAACCCCGCCACCTGGGGCAAGGTCCAGCGCAACGCCCCCTGCCCCTGCGGGTCAGGCAAAAAATACAAACATTGCCACGGCCGGGCTGTCTGACGTCGAGTTAGACAATAAAAAATGGCGCTGCGGTCGGCAGCACCCTTATTCGATATCCGATCCCGTTCGGTACAGCTCTAGAACCTTTTACGGTTATACGGAACCGCTCTGTTGCCCTGCGGCGGCCATTCCGTCAGGCATCACGCGCCGCGCGATGCTTGCGCATCGGGCAGGCGAGATAACGCCGCGGATGGCAACCCGTTGGGACACGGCGCTTTCGGCCCGGGGCTGCGTCGCGGCCCTTGACC
>CAXMQC010000555.1:0-5710 GCA_964195285.1 Akkermansiaceae bacterium | reverse complement strand
ATCGTCGCCGCTGCCCATGGTTATGGTGCCGTTGCCGTAGATCAGCGCGACCTTCGGGCCCTCGCTGTTGGGGCGATCAATGCCCGCCAGATAATCGTCGAGGAAGACTTCCTCGGCCTCAGCGCCGGCAGCCTCGATATTTTCGTCAATAAACTCGTCCCAGTAGCCGATCCGGTCGATCAGCCGGGCTTCCAGCGCCTGTTGCGCCAGATAGGGGCCATTATCCACCAGTTGACGTACTTCCAATTCGTCGAGGCCGCGCGATTCCGCGATCCCCGTGACCAGCTGCCCAAAGAGCGAGTTAAGCAGCGTCTCCAGGTTTTCACGCGCCGGATCGCTCATCGCATAGCCGGTCAGGGATTCGACGGCCGATTTGTACTCGTGGCGCTGTCCGAATCGAGGCTCGACTTCCAGCTTGTCAAGCATCCCCCGGGCATAGGGAATTTCCATGGATATGCCGGTCAGTCCGACCCCGCCCGAGGGCTGTACCCAAATTTCATCGAAGGCGCTGGCCAGATAATAAATGGCCGATCCACCGCCGAATCCACCGAGATCTTCGGTAAATAATCGCGTGGTTTTCCCGGCGCCGCGCAATTCCTCGATCGCGGCGCGTAGTTCCTGGGCGGTGGAAAAATTGACGCCGAATCCACCCATATGGACGGCGACTCCCGAAACGCGATCGTCCTTGGCGGCCGCCCGCAGCCCCAAGACAACCTCGCGCAGCACCAGGCCCTTTTTTTCAAACAGGAAGGCCTCGGATTTACGCTGATCCGGCAGTTTGTCCTCGAAATTGACCCGCAACAGCATCCGGTCAGGCAAAGATTCCGTGGCGCCGCGCCCAAAGAGGGCGATGGCAAAAACCGTCATCGCGATCAGCACAACGGTCGCGCCGACCATAGCGAGAGCGCCGACTATCAATCGCCATAGAAATCTCATCACCCACTCATCCTAGTATTTTGAACTGGACATATGGTGTCCCTTACAGACCACTACAACGTCAACCCGGCGACCAGGTCGCGCGCCTTGCGCCAGGCCGCCACGGCGCCGCTTTCGTCGTCCAGGGCGGCGAGAACCCGGGCGTAGGTTCGCCAGTTCCAGACGCTGCTGGGCCGATCGGCACTGCGTTCCGACATCGCCGAGCGCGCAAAATTCAGTCGACCCGCCCGAACCGAAGCCGATATCAGCATGCGGTGAAAAACATCGCGCTGGGCAACGCTGCCACCGAGATAACGCAGGTCGTAACGCAGCGGCTGCAGCAGGTCGACGACGCGATCGAAATCACCGCAGGAATTGGCCAGAATCGCGGCGCACAGTGGTGTGGCGATCTCACCATAGATCGTGGCGGTCATGCCTTTGGATGCGGCGCCATGCGCCGACATTGTATCGATCATCGCCTGCGCCACGTCGTGGCGGCCGTCGGCGGCAAGCGCCATCATGTAGTGGGCATCGGCGAAGGCCAGCTTGTGGTCGCCAGCATGGGCCTCGGCTTTGTCGGCCAGTTCGCCCCAGCGACCGCCGACATCGACGCCGGCCTCCTCCAGCCGCCACAGCAGCGATGCGGCATTGGCGACATCCAGGTAATCGTCTGTTTCATCGACACGAATGCGGCTGTCGTAACCGTCGAGGACGGCGTGGAATCGCTCCAGGTCCATCAGCAGCAGCGCCCCGTGCCACCACAGGTGATTGGCGAAATTGTTGCAGTCGGTCCAGATCTTTTCCGACGTCTTCAGCCAGTCCGTGCCCTCACGGTGGCGGCCTTGCATTTCCAGCACATGAATCACGGCATGGATGGCCCAGACATCGGCCGGGTTAATTTCGACGGCTTGTTGGCCCACGGCCTCGGCATTGGCATAATCGCCGCATTCTTCCAGGCCGAAGGCGTACATGCCCAGCACAAAGCCGTGGCCGGGCGTATCTTCGTTCCAGGCGTAGAGTACTCGGGCGATGGAGTCGCGGGTGTTGCGGGCATCACCGAGATAGAAATAGCTGTGGTTGGCGAGCTTGAGAGCCAGGAGGTCGAGCGGGTTGTCGAGCAGGATTTTTTCCCACAGGCCAAGCGCGCCCTGCCAGTCGTCACCGTGCCAAGCGATGAGAGCCGCTATATGGTCGCGTTCGCGCTGGGTCGCGCCGCCCTCGAGGGCTGATTTTCTGGCCGCCAGTATCGCCGCGTCGACCCGTTCGTCCAGCGCGCGGATGGCGAATAGCTTTAAGAAACAGCCGCGGGTTACATGACCCATCAGGAAATCAGGGTCGGCCTTCAGTGCCAGTTTCAGATGGTCGCCGGTATCGCGACGAAACCCCAAATAGGATGAAATAGCGTTGTCGAAATGGCGAATGGCGGCCTCGCTGGATGTCGTAAAAGGGACATCCCGCAGGTCTTTCTGTATCGCTATCTTGCGTTCCGACAAACCGTATTCACCCGCATTGCGCCTTGTGCCGTAACAGGTGATCGGCCAGGACGCACGCCATCATTGCTTCGCCAATCGGGACCGCGCGGATCCCGACGCAGGGATCGTGACGCCCTTTGGTTAAGATATCGCTATCTTTTCCGTCCAAAGTGACTGTTTTCCGCGGTGTCAGGATGGAACTGGTGGGTTTGACGGCAAATCGCGCCACGATGTCCTGGCCGGTGCTGATGCCACCGAGGATGCCGCCGGCATTGTTGGAAGTGAAAACCGGCTCTCCGTCCGGGCCCATACGCATTTCGTCGGCGTTTTCCTCGCCGGTCAACGCGGCGGCCTGGAGGCCGGCGCCGATCTCGACGCTTTTCACCGCATTGATGCTCATCATCGCCTTGGCGAGATCCGCGTCCAGTTTGTCGTAGACCGGGGCGCCGAGACCGGCCGGCGCGCCTTCGGCCACTACTTCGACGACGGCGCCTACGGAAGATCCGGATTTTCGGATTTCATCCAGATAGCCTTCCCAGCTTTGTGCCGCCTTGCGGTCGGGACACCAGAAGGGATTGTCCTCGACCGCATCCCAATCCCAGGATTCGCGATCGACTGCATGAGAGCCAACCTGCACCAGGGCGCCGCGGATTCGCACCGAATCGCCAAGCACCTTGCGGGCGACCGCGCCGGCGGCGACCCGCATCGCGGTCTCGCGCGCCGACGAACGCCCGCCGCCACGGTGATCGCGAATTCCGTATTTCTTCCAATAGGTATAATCGGCATGTCCGGGGCGGAATTTTTCGGCGATATCGCCGTAGTCCTTCGACCGCTGATCCTTGTTTTCGATCACCAGGCCGATCGGCGTGCCGGTGGTCTGGCCCTCGAACACACCGGACAGGATCTTCACCTCATCGGGTTCCTTGCGCTGGGTCGTGAAGCGCGACTGGCCCGGCCGCCGCCGGTTCAGCCAGAATTGGATATCGGATTCGCTTAGTGAGATCAGGGGCGGCGTTCCCTCGACGATGCAGCCGATGGCAGGCCCATGGCTTTCACCGAACGTGGTGAACCGGAACAGATGCCCGAAGCCGTTGCCGCTCATGCCTTCCCGTTGAGGCTGGCGAGAAGCGCCGAAACCTCTTCCGCCGCGTCGACCGCGACCATGCCGACAGTGTGATAACCGCAATCCACATGATGGACCTCGCCGGATACCCCGGCGCCGAGATCGCTGAGCAGGTAGAGGCCGGCGCCGCCGACGTCGTCGATGGTGACGTTGCGTTTCAAGGGCGAGTTCAACTCGTTCCATTTCAGGATATAGCGGAAATCGCTGATACCCGACGCCGCCAGAGTTTTGATCGGCCCCGCCGAGACCGCGTTGACGCGAATGTTCTGTGACCCGAGATCTACCGCGAGATAGCGCACGCTGGCTTCCAGCGCCGCCTTGGCCACACCCATGACATTGTAGTGGGGCATGACGCGCTCGGCCCCGTAATAGGTCAGGGTCAGCAGGCTGCCGCCATCGGGCATCATGGTCATCGCGCGGGCCGCTACGGAAGTGAAAGAGTAGCAAGAGATATCCATGGTCCGCAGGAAATTGTCCCGGCTGGTATGGACATATTTGCCCTTGAGCTCGTCCTTGTCGGAAAACGCCACCGCATGGACCACGAAATCGATGCTGCCCCAATTGTCGCGCAGCGCATCGAAGGTCCCGTCGATCGAGGCCTCATCGGTCACGTCGCACGGCACGACGATGTTGGAGCCCACCGACTCGGCCAGTGGTCGAACGCGTTTTTCCAGCGCCTCGCCCTGATAGGTAAAGGCCAGCTCCGCGCCATGGGCGGCGGCGGCGCGCGCGATCCCCCAGGCGATCGAACGGTCGTTGGCAACGCCCATGACAAGGCCACGCTTGCCAGCCATCAACGGTTGGGGATCGGTCATATACGCCTCACAACGGGAATGTTTTCTTAATGGTTAGCGGTCATCCTACACAGAAAGTTCGTGCCGTCAAAGCGGTGCTATGGCGCGTTACATCCAATTCGCAGTATGTTTATGATCTAGTCTTTGCGGGGATGAATGAAAGAAGGCGACAACGATCAAAAGCAGGGGAACCGCTTCCTGGCGCGCGTTGCGGCGGCGGGCGGCTATCTGCGCCACGTGCTGGCCCGCTTCGTCGCCGACCAATGCCCGCAGCGCGCCGCGGCGCTGACCTACACCACGCTCCTGGCGATGGTGCCGCTGCTGGCGATCAGTTTTGCCGTTTTTTCGGCGTTCGAGGCCTTCGGCGAGATGCAGACCCAGGTCCAGAATTTCATTTTCGAGAATTTCGTGCCCCAGGTTGGCTCCGTCGTCCAGGAACATCTGGAGCAATTCGCCAGTAAAACCAGGGGTTTGTCGATTGTCGGCGCCCTGTTCCTGGCGGTGACCTCGGTGATGCTGTTGTCGTCGATCAGTTCCGCCTTCAACCATATCTGGCGGGTGCGCCAGACCAAGGGGCTGGTGGTGCGCTTGCCGGTCTACTGGATGATCCTGACGCTGACGCCGCTTTTACTGGGGGCAAGCGTGGCGCTGTCGACCTATTTGTTCGCGCTGGCGCAGGCCACGGGGGTCGAGCAATATACCGGCCCGTTGACCCGGCTGGCGGTGATCGTGCCGCTGCTGGTCCAGATCGCCGGGCTGTTCGTGCTGTACCGTTTCGCGCCGAACTATCCGGTACGCTGGAGCGACGCCATGGCCGGTGCGGTAAGCGCCGGGCTGGTGCTGGAACTTCTGAAACGCGGGTTCGGCCTCTATGTGACGAGTTTCCCAACCTATCAGACGATCTACGGCGCGCTGGCCACCATCCCGATCTTCCTGATCTGGATGTATGTGATGTGGAATGTGGTGCTGTACGGCGCCGAGATGGCGGCGGCGCTGCCCGAATGGCGCTCGGGCGTCAGCCGCCGCGAAAGCGATCACCGCACCCCGTCGGCGATGCTGGCGGCCGCGGCGTCGACCCTGGCCCTGTTGCTGGCGGCACACCGCGGCGGCGGCGGCTTGCGTTGGCGCCACCTGCTGCGCCGCACCGGCCAGCCGGTCGAGCTGCTGACCGCCGCGACGGACACGCTGCGCGACGCGCACTATATCCAGAAGAACGACCGCGATGTCTGGTTCCTGACCCGTGACCTGGACCGGGCGACCCTGGCCGACCTGCATCGCGATCTCGGCCTGTCCACCGCTACCGCGGCCGGCCAGATCGCAAATACGGCCTGGGGCGCCAAACTGGCCGAGGCCCTGCGCGGCGCCGAGGTGGCCGGCCAGGCGGCGATGGACATGTCTTTGGAATC
>CAXMQC010000554.1:0-2527 GCA_964195285.1 Akkermansiaceae bacterium | reverse complement strand
GGGGCGGCGTTCGGTGTTGCGGCTATCACATCGCTATCACTGTGGTGCGTGGGCGGGCTTCTTCTCGCCCGGACTTTGCGAACGGAGTGGCAATGGCGGGCAGTCAACTTCGTGCTTGGCCTTTTGCTGGCCGTTTCTATTGTTCCAATGTGGATTGCGTGAAATCGGCGACGTGGGGGGAAACCGCATGTCCGCTGTCGGTTTTAACCGGATATTCTCGACCAACGAACTGGGTGACTGGTAGCGGGCCGCAACCGGAATTTGCTGCCATCCTGCCGCTGAAAACTGCTGCCGGAACGAACCCCAACTCAACCCAACCATCAAAGGAATATACGACGGAGGTTCAGCGTTCCCGCAATCGATCGCGTCTGCGCTTCCCGGCAGACCTGTTAAACCGGCGTCTCGCCGACAAGGGCGACCAGTTCGGCGGTGACGGCCGCGGTTCCCTGGTCGCCGCCGAATTCCACTGGGCGCAGGCGCTTGGCGGCGAAGCCGGCGGTGACCGCGTCTTCGATCAGTCGGGCCGCGTCGGCCGGCGTCGCCATGCCGAACCGGTCCGCCAGATAATCCAGCATCAGCGCCGCGCTGAGGATCGCGGCCAGCGGGTTGGCCTTGTCCTGGCCCATGATGTCGGGCGCGCTGCCATGAGCAGGCTGGAACAGGCCATGTTCGTCGCCGATTTCGGCGCAAGACGCCATGCCCATGCCGCCGACCAGGCCGCCGCCGAGATCGGACAGGATGTCGCCGAATATGTTCTCCATGACCAGGACGTCGCATTCCCAGGGTTTTCGGACAAGATCCAGCGCCTGTGCGTCGACGTAGTTGTATGTCTTTTCGATGTCGGGAAAATTCGCCGCGCGCTCGTCGAAAATACGGCGGAAGAATGCCATCGAGTGAAAGACGTTCGCCTTGTCGACGCAGGTCACGCGACCAATGCCGCCGCGCGCCCTGCGCTTGGTCGCCAGCCTGAACGCGAAGTCATGTAGCTTTTCAGTGGTGGCGCGGGTGATACGCATTGTGTCCCTGACCTCGTCGTCACCGATTATTTCGCTGCGGTCATGGACGGCGGCCGAATAGAACAGCCCTTCGGTCGATTCGCGCAGCACCACCAGATCGATGCCGGCGGCCCGCGGGTCGGCGAGGCGCTGTGGCGCGTTTGGATAGGCCTTGATGGGGCGCACGCCGGCATAGAGCTGGAAGATTTCCCGCAGGCGCAGATGCGGCGAGATTTCGGTGCCGTCGGGATGGCGCACATCCGGCAGTCCGATGGCGCCCAGCAGGATGGCGTCGGCCGTGCCGGCGGCATCTTCCGCGCTCGGCGCGATATCTTGCCCGGTCTCGCGGAAATAGGCGGCGCCGGCGAGAAGCTCGTCATAAACGAGGTCGAATCCGCCGATCCGCCGCCGGGCCGCCTCGGCCACGGCGATCGCCGCGTCGGTCACGTCCACGCCAATTCCGTCGCCCTTGATGACGGCGATACGAAATTTTTGATCGGCCAATGCTGCGCCCTCACTATTCCGTTGGTTGGATGGGGCCGCCGCTGTTCATTGTGGCGCCGTCGCCTCGATGGTCTTGACTATGTCGAGGAATATGTTGGTCACTTTGGTGACCTCGAAACCGGCCGCGCGGACATTGGACACCGTGTCACGATTGATCTCGGGGCCGATATGCCGGGCCACCGGGTTCATCAGGTTCAGCATCGCGTTGAACGGGATTTGGCGCGACCCGGTATGTTCGAACATGCCCAGATAACCACCGGGTTTCAACACCCGGCGCAGCGCAGCGAGGCCCTTGACGGGCTCGGGCACGGAGCAAAAAGTGCAGGACGTATAGATCTGGTCGAAGGATGCGTCCGGAAAATCCATTTCATGGACATCCATGACCTGCAAGGTCAGGCTTCCCGGATAGGCCGCCGCGCGCGGCGCCGCCCTGGCCAACATCTTCGGGCTGATATCGATGCCGGTGATCTTCTTGTCCGGCGGGAAGCTGGCAATGTCTAACCCGGTACCGACCGCCAGGAACAGGATTTTCCCCTCCATTCCCGAAAACAGCCGAATCTTGGGTGGCGCCCAACGTTTCTCCGGGCCATAGGCACCGATGCAATCATACAGGCCGGCGGCGGAATCCCACTTCTTGCGGGTTCCTGTATCCGTCATTTCGCTTCCCCATGCAGTCGGGCCTGCAGGATATAGGTGAAGGCCAGGCAGGCGAGGCCCGCCAGCGCGCCGACCCACAGTGCCGTTCCCGGGCCGAACTCCATCATGCCCCGCAGCATGCTGGTTGCCGAGCCCGCCACCATGCCCCCCAGGCTGGCCGGCAGCGAGACCTCCATGTCGCCGAACAGCGGCGCGAAGAGGAGCCCGCCGACTATCCCGACCAGCATGCCCAGCACCATCCCCAGCGCCATCCCGATCACCGGGTACCAGTCGCCGGGAATGGCCGCATATGTTGCCCAGCCCGCGGCGGCGCCCGTTATAATGCAAGCCAGCAGATCGCCGAAAATGAAATATGGTCTGCGTTCCAAACC
>CAXMQC010000553.1:0-2771 GCA_964195285.1 Akkermansiaceae bacterium | reverse complement strand
ATTTGCCGTTCGGCGCGGATGGTCAGCAGTTCGCAGCCCTCTTGCGTTATGGCGATGTTTTCCTCATGCACCATCATGCGGCCCGGCGCGAACTCCATGCCGGGTTCGATGGTCAGCACCATGCCGGGGACCAGCTCGGTGTCGTCGCCCGGTTTGTTGGACGGCCATTCGGTCAGCTGCATGCCCAGCCCATGGCCCAAGCGGCCGACATTGTTGCCCAGCGATCCCGCCTCTTCGAGAACCGCGGCCATGGCGCGCCACAGGCCGGTCGTGGTGACGCCGGGTTGGGCCGCGTCGATCCCGGCCTGGGTGGCGTTCCAGACCACGTCATGGGCGTACTTGGCTGCATCATCGGGCTCAGCGAAGGCAAAATTGCGGTCGAAGTCGCAAAAATAGCCGTCGAAGGTGGTGCCGGTATCGATAATCAGAATATCGCCCGTCTCGATGACTTTCTGCGTCGGGCCCATGATGATGTTGTCATAACCGCCCGGCCCGGCCACGCCCATCATATAGGGCGAGGAATCGGCGCCGCGCTGCAGCACCTCGATGCGCATGTCGCGGCAGGCTTCCCATTCCGTCATGCCGGTATGCAGCTTTGCCGGCAATGCCAGAAAGGCATCGGAGGTTAGGTGGCAGACATGCCGGATTTTGTCGATTTCGGCTGCCGACTTGATGCCCCGCAAGGCGCGCAACACCGCCGTACCGTCGACGAACGCCTGCGGCGCGATCATCTCGCCGATGCGCAGGAAGTCGACCGCCGGCATGCGCAGCACCATCTCGGGACCCATCTCGGCGCCAATGCGCCCAGAGTGGCGCGGCAGCGATTTCAGCGCGTCGGCGAGCAATGAGACTCCGTCGTCGTCGGGCTGCGGCGCCGGCCAGGTGCGGATGTCGTCCAGCCAGGTCCTCGCCATCACCGGGCCGCCGATTTCCGGGATCACCGCGATCAGGTCGCCCTCGCGCGGGATAATGACGAACCAGGGCCGTGTCGGCGAAGCCCAGAACTGAGAGTCGAAACCGGTGAACCAGCGGACATGCTGTTCGCTGGTGACCAGCAGCCCGTCCAATTCATGGTCGGTCATCAGCGCCCGGGCGCGTTCCGCCCTGCCCTCATACTCGGCCCTGAGAAAGCCGCGCGCGGGCGCCGCCCCGGTCATCCTACAGCGCCCCCAGGATGGCCGCCGTCAAGTCCTTCGTGTCGGCGTTGCCGCCCATGTCGCGGGTCAGCGTCCCGCCGTCCCGCAATACGTCCTCGATCGCCGTCACGATGGCGTCGTGGGCGTCGCGATGGCCGAGATGGTCCAGCATCATCGCGCCGGACCAGATCTGGCCGATCGGATTGGCGATATTTTTGCCGGCGATGTCGGGAGCGGAGCCGTGCGCCGGCTCGAACATCGAGGGGAATTGCTTCTCCGGATTGATGTTGCCGCCCGGTGCGATACCGATGGTGCCAGTCACCGCCGGGCCCAGGTCCGACAGGATATCGCCCAGCAGATTGCTGCCCACCACAACATCGAACCAATCGGGATGCTGTACGAAATGGGCGGTCAGGATATCGACATGGAACTGATTCCATTCGACGTCGGGATAATCGGCGGCGACCGCATTCACGCGTTCGTCCCAATAGGGCATGGTGTAATAGATGCCGTTCGATTTGGTGGCCGAGGTCACCTGTTTGCGCGAACGCGTCCTGGCCAACTCGAATGCATAACGCACGATGCGGTCGACGCCCTTGCGGCTGAAAATGTTCACCTGGGTGACGAATTCCTCGGGCGTGTCGTGATTCATGCGCCCGCCGATTTCGGAATATTCGCCCTCGACATTCTCGCGCACCACGTAAAAATCGATATCGCCGGGCTTGCGGCCGGCCAGCGGCGAGGCCACGCCCTCGAACAGCCGTACCGGGCGCAGATTGACATACTGGTTGAACTTGCGGCGGATCGGGATCAGCAGGCCCCAGAGCGAAACATGGTCCGGCACGCCGGGAAAACCGACCGCCCCCAGATAGATCGCGTCGTGGCCGCGGATCCGGTCGAGCCCGTCTTCCGGCATCATCGATCCGACATTGTGATAGCGCTCGCAGCTCCAATCGAATTCGTCCCACTGAAATTCGATACCGAGTCTGGCGCCGATTTTCTCCAGCATCTCGATACCGGCCGGCACCACCTCGTTACCGATGCCGTCGCCGGGGATGACCGCGATTCTGTAACTCGCCATTCACTCTCTCCGATATCAGACTGCCGGGCGCGACGTTAGCGGCGCGGCCCGCCCATCACAACTGTAGAATGGCCTAGTGGGGTGAATCAGACGGATGGTACCCATGGGATCGTGTTTCCTGTCTCCTCGGCAGGAGGGTGTGCGTGGGCGATGCTGGCGCATCGTCAAGCACGCCCGACGCATCGAGGGGGCGGGAAACACGACCTTGCGGGCGGTCTTGCGAGTTCACCGGCCGCGTTGCGCGCCGATTGCGATGCCCGGCATCGCGGCACGTCCCGCGCCTTGCCGGGTGAATTCGCAAGGCAGTCCCATGGGTACCATCCGTCTGATTCACACCACTAGCTTGTTCACATGCAACAGAACAGTCCGCGAACACCGATCACAATTCAGGCCGAATCGCCCCTGTTGGCCGGGTTTTCCTTGACGATCCGAGCCGTCGGGAGCACAGTCAAGTCACGGCTGATGCCTTCGAGGCAGGCCAGATTAGACGCCGCAACACCGTGCGGTATCTCGGGTTCCGGTCATTACCGCGGATGGTCGAAACCGTCTTTGAA
>CAXMQC010000552.1:0-2409 GCA_964195285.1 Akkermansiaceae bacterium | reverse complement strand
AATACCGGGCGCGTGACCGCCGCCACGATGCGGTGGCTCAGCGACCAGTCATGCACCCGACCAGTGCCGCCCAGTTCCTTCACCGCCGCGGCCGGTCGGCCCGAATCCAGCAGCAGGGCATCGGCCAGCGGCGCGCATTTCGTAGCCTCCTCGACCGACTCCGGCCCGGTGACATGGACGACCTGGACGATCTTCAAAAGCGGTAAAGCCTTACGCAGTGCGCCATAGGCTTGTGGGTCGACCGCATCGACAAGCTGCACCGTACTGGTGCCGCAGAGCCTTACATGCTCGACGATGGCGTCCGGTTCGGTCTCGCTGGTCAGCAGGAAAGTGGCCACTGCCGGCGGCGCGGCGGCCGCAATTTCGGCGATCAATTTGTCCCCGATGACCCCCGGGCCGCTTGGCATATGCCCCACCAGCCCCAGCGCCGCCGCCCCGTGCCGCACGGCAAGTTCGGCTTCCGTGACGGATGAGATGCAACAGATCTTGACCCTGACCATTTGAAAAGGTTCCTGGCGACAGTTCCACGCTATCTGTAGATCGAATACACGGTTACAGCCAGCCGAATCCAAGGGCCGCTTGCCAAAGGAAATAGAGCGCGCCGCACAGGATAATCATTTCCATGAAATGCGTATGGATGCGGATCGGCGTCCGGCGCACGATCCAGCGGCCGGCATAAGCGCCCGGAATGGTGAACAGGCCGATCACGATACCCTTGACCAACAGGGGTTGGTCGAGCACCGGCGAGAACCCGAACACGACGGACTTGATAAGGTTGAGTCCGAAGCCGAGCGCGGCGACCGTCCCAACCAGATGCTCGCCGGCCAGCCCGGCGCCCAGCAGAAAAGGGGCGAGCATCAGTCCGGCCCCGAAGGTCGAACCGGAAATGAGACCATAAGGTACGGCGGCAATGGCCAGACCGCGCGGCCCGACCTTGAATTCCTTCTTCGACATATGGCGGCGCAACGGGATCGTAATGATCAAGAAGGTGCCGAGAACCAGCGCCACGACCGAAACCGGCAAGGTTATGTAAACGACGGCGCTCAATACGATAAAGGGCGTGGAGGCAAAGAAGATACTGCGGAAGACACGCCAATCAACCGAATGACGGAATGCCCAGACCCGGTTGCTATTGGAAATAATCATCGCCGTTGCGGCCACCGGTACCGTCTCCTTGACGCCGAGGATCGGCGCCAGACAGATCGCCAGCAACAGGCCGCCGGCAAACCCGCCGACCGAATGGAAAGCCGCGGTGCCGAAGGCCGCCAGCACGATCAACGCGATTGACAGCGCGTCCAGTTCCAAGAGTCCGATCCCCATTCCGTTTGTTGACAATTCACATTAATATCGAGGCATTACAACACACAACACAATACATTAAGGAAGCCGAACATTAGGCCGGTGTATGCAATATTCCTTTGTCACTCATGTTGCACCAACCGCGTCGATTGTCTACAGTTCGGTGGTCCAACAGCGAGCCGGTGGAACGGGCACGGCGGGTTGTGCAAGAAAGGCTGTTATGGCCGACGCCAGAACCATCTTCGACAAAATCTGGGAAACCCACATCGTTGCTAAACGTGACGATGGCGAGTGCCTGCTATACATCGACAGGCTGCTGCTGCAAGAAAATTCCTTCCACGCCTTCGACAAGCTGCGCCGTGAGAACCGCGAGGTGCGAAACCCGCGACAGGCCTTCGCCTTCGCCGATCATTACGTGCCGACAGTGAACCGCGAACAGGGATTGGACGCGATCGCCGATCCCGAAATCCGCAATATGGTGGAGATCATCGAGTCGGATACGCGCGCCTACGATATCGAGCTGTTTGGACTGGGTGACATCCGCCAGGGCATCCTTCATGTGGTTGGCCCGGAACAGGGCATTACCCAGCCCGGGCTGGTGATTGCCGGCGCCGATTCCCATACCTCGACTCATGGCGCGCTGGGCGCCTATGCCTTCGGCGTGGGCGCCTCGGAAGTGGCGCACACGCTGACTGTACAGGGCCTGTGGCGCACGCGACCGAAAACCATGCGGGTGATGGTGTCCGATCCGCTTCCGCCGGGGACGACTTCCAAGGATTTGATCCTGGCGATCATCGGCAAGATCGGTGTCGATGGCGCGGTCGGCCATGTCATCGAATATGCCGGGCCTGGGATTGCGGCACTGTCGGTCGAGCAGCGCATGACCGTGTGCAACATGTCGATCGAGGCCGGCGCCCGGGCCGGACTGGTCTCGCCGGACGAGAAAGTGTTCGATTATCTGAAGGACCGGCCTTATGCGCCGAAGGGCGAACAATGGGATCAGGCGCTGGCCTGGTGGCGGACTTTGCCGAGCGATCCGGGTGCGCATTACGACCGCGAAGCTACGATCTCCGCCGACGAGATCGCGCCGATGGTCACCTGGGGCACCAA
>CAXMQC010000551.1:0-5402 GCA_964195285.1 Akkermansiaceae bacterium | reverse complement strand
ACAAGGTCATCGGCATGAGCCCGGTGTTCTATGAACGCCTGATGACCGGCGAGGTGCTGTCGCGGCTGACCACCGACACCACGCTGTTGCAAATGGTGATCGGTTCGTCGGCCTCGGTCGCGCTGCGCAATTTCCTGTTGTTCGTCGGCGCCAGCATTATGTTGGCGATAACCAGCCCCAAGCTCACCGGCCTGGTCTTCCTGTTTGTGCCGTTCGTGGTTGCCCCGATCGTGATTTTCGGCCGCCGGGTTCGCCGGCTCAGCCGCGAGTCGCAAGACCGGATCGCCGATCTGTCTGCCTATGGCGACGAAGCGCTGCACGGCATCCGCACCATGCAGGCTTATACCCATGAGGCCGAGGACCGCAACAGCTTTGGCGACCTGACCGAGGGCGCCTTCGATACCGCGGTGCGGCGCATCGCCTCGCGCGCCATGCTGACCGCCATCGTCATTACCCTGGTGTTTGGTGCCGTCGGCACCATCCTGTGGATCGGCGGCCATGACGTGATCGCCGGGCGGATCAGCGCCGGCGACCTTTCCGCCTTCGTGTTCTACGCCATCATCGTGGCCGGTTCGGTCGGCGCGATCTCCGAGGTGGTGGGCGATCTGCAACGCGCCGCCGGCGCCGCCGAACGGCTGCTCGATCTCTTGAACACCGAGCCGGCGATCGCGGCGCCCGCGGACCCGGTGGCTCTGCCCGATCCGCCGCGCGGCGAGGTGCGCTTCGAAAATGTCAGCTTCAACTACCCCTCGCGCCCCGACATTCCGGCGCTGAACGGGCTGGACCTCACGGTCAGCCCCGGCGAGACCGTGGCGGTTGTCGGCCCGTCCGGCGCCGGCAAGACCACGGTCGTCCAGCTGCTGTTGCGATTCTACGACCCGACGGAAGGTACTGTGCGTTTGGACGGCGTCGATTTGCGCGAAGCCGATCCTCAATCGGTGCGCGCGCGCTTCGCCCTGGTGGCGCAGGAACCGGTAATCTTCGCCGCCGACGCCTGGGAAAATATCCGCTACGGCCGGCCGGACGCCAGCAACGGCGAAGTCCGCGCCGCGGCCGAGGCCGCCGCCGCCGCCGAATTCCTCGACCGCCTGCCGGAAGGCATGCAAAGCCATCTCGGCGAGCGCGGTGTGAAACTGTCCGGCGGCCAACGCCAGCGCATCGCCATCGCCCGCGCCATCCTGCGCGACCCGGCCGTGTTGCTGCTCGACGAGGCAACCAGCGCGCTCGACGCCGAGTCCGAACGCCTGGTGCAGGAAGGGCTGGAATATCTGATGATCGGCCGCTCGACCATCGTCATCGCCCACCGCCTTGCCACCATCCTGAAGGCCGACCGCATCGCGGTCATGGACCAGGGCGCGATCGTCGACCAGGGCACCCACGAGCAGCTGGCCGCCGCCGGTGGCCTTTACGCCCGCCTCGCCAAACTGCAGTTCGACCAGGGCCGCTCCCTCGGCGGTGAGGACGAGGCGGCAGAGTAGGCGGCGGTGTAGGCGGCATGGCTCCCGTTTCGTAAAACACAAAATCGTGAAGATTTATTTTTGTCCGGTTGCATCCATATGGCCCGGACCGTCGTTTAGTATGATGGGAAACCATGCGATCGATTGAACGAGACGCCAGCCATGCTATATTTGAGAGTACAAAATCATGGGGGAAAGGGTTTGAAGGTGGCCGATTTCGGCGGGCCAGAGGGCGGATATACCGCGGTTGTGGAAGGCCAGTGCGATCCGCTGATCGGCTTGATGGAGGCGGTAGCGCGAAAGGATCGGCGCGCTTTCGACGAGCTCTACCGGCTGACGGCGCCGCGACTGCTCGGGTTCGCCATCAAGATGCTGCGCCGCCGCGATCTCGCCGAAGAGGTTTTACAGGAGAGCTTCCTGGCGATCTGGCAGCGCGCCGGCGCTTATGACGGCGAAGTCGGATCGCCGCTCGGCTGGCTGGTCACGATCGTCCGCCATCGCGCCATCGACCGCTTGCGTTCGATCGGCCGGGCCAGGGAAGTGGACGTGGGCGGCGAGAACGATATTGCCGAAACGTTTGCTGATCCGAGCAGCAAAACCGAATTCGGCATTGTCATAGAGCAGGCGATATTGCGATGTCTGCAAACGGTCAAGGAAAGGCAGCGAGAGCTGATCCTGCTCGCCTTCTATTACGGCTTTACACATGAGGAGCTTTCGCAGAAAACGGACGCTCCCCTCGGGACGGTCAAGAGTGAATTGCGAAGGGGCCTGTCGGGATTACGGCAGTGTTTGGAATCATGAGTGACAAAACCAAAAAGAACGGTGCCGCAGGCCGGTTCGAGGATGCGGCTGAATATGTGCTTGGGACCGGATCTACGCGGGATCGGCAGCAATTCGAAGATCAGCTGCAATCCGATGCGGCGCTGCGGGCGAAGGTTGCGTTCTGGCAGGACGGGTTTGCCGGCCTGGCTGAAACAATAACTGCGGTCGAACCGAGCTCCGAACTGCTGGAGGGGGTCCACGCGGCAATTGACGGCAAGCCGCAACCGGGAACGACGACCATCCGTGCCGACGCTGGTCAATGGTTGCAGCTTCTTCCCGGCGTGCACAAGAAACAGCTTATGGTCGATGAAGCAGATGGCATGGAAAGCTTCCTGCTTCGCCTGGAGCCCGGCGCGTCGATCGCCGCGCATAGTCACACACGGCCGGAACAGTGCCTGGTGCTAGAAGGCGAGGTAATCGTCGGCGAGGCGCGGTTCCGCGCCGGCGATTTTCACGCCGTTCCGCCGAATATTGGCCACCTGCCGATCACATCGGAAATCGGCGCAGTGCTGTTTCTCCACACGGGAATAGGCGGTTAGCGAACCGTCCGCCCGCGCCGAACCGCGCCCTCCCTTCGATCGATCAATGCCCATCCCGTTTGTCCCGGGGCGATGACCCGCGCGCGATGACCCATGCCCGGCGAACGGTCGATCACGCATTCGCGAGCCGATGTGATCCAGTCCTTGCATCCGAATTTCGTCCCGCCGCGAATTCCAGTCGTCAACCAAACAATGGAGAATGTAATGACAACATCGAAGACTTTTATGACTACCGCTCTGGCGATTGGCGTTGTCCTGTCGCTTGCCATGGCGGCTGCTCCCGGGGCTTTCGCCAAGGGCCACGACCAGGGCGTCGCCGATGGTGACAGCGACCACTCCTTCGGCGAGGGGTCCAATCCCGGCGGTGCCGGGGTCGGCGGGCAGGGCGGCGTTTCCGGCGGCCAGAATGACGGCACGCGCGGCGACATTGCGTCGGGCAACCAGGGCGACAACGACGTCGATCCGACCGGTACTCCGGGCGGATGATCAGGCCGCGGCCGCCGTTCGATCCCGACCGGCGGCCGCACCCTGCCATCCCGCAAACCGGACTCCCGGCGTTTTCGCCGGTGTGACGGCAGATATCCCTGTTGTTCGGACTGCATCATGAGCGCGGAGGTCACGGGCGATATTCAGCCATACCCGGCAACAGCGATTGTTTTCGTCAGCCTCATCGGGATCCCGACATAACAACCAGGGAGGTTACCATGTCCTCTTCGCGCCTATTGCCAAGCCAAATTCGTTTCCGCCGGGTCCGTCTCGCCATCGCCCGTTTCGCCATATTCCTGATGGCCTCCGGCTGGGCAGCATCGGCCTTGGCCGGCGAGCCGCACCCGCTCGACCCGCTGTCCGCGCAGGAGATTGCCGAGGCCACCTCCGTCATCGTCGCCAGCGGCAAAATCAACCGCGCCACCCGCGCGGCGATTATCACCCTCGCGGAACCGGACAAACGGCGGGTCACCCGCTGGGCGAAGGGTAATCCGGCAACCCGGCGGGCGTTGGCCGTGCTCCGGGTCGACGGCGAGACCGTCGAGGCGGTCGTGGATCTCGCCACCCGGACGCTTGAGAGCTGGACCCTGGTCCCGGGTGCCCAGCCGCCGATCGAGAGCTCGGAATGGGCCAAGGCCCAGCGTCTGGTGAAGAGCGATCCGCGCTGGCGCGCCGCCATGCGGGCGCGCGGCTATGCAGAATACGAGGATATCTTCTGCGAGTCGCTGTCCGCAGGATATTTCGCAGCGGCGCATGAGGAAGGTCGGCAGCTCCTGAAAATGCCCTGCTACGATGTGGCCGGTGCGCGAAACAACATCTACGCCCGTCCGATCGAGGGCGTGATCGCAACCGTCGACCTGGACGCACAGAAAGTTATTAACCTGCTCGACGAAGGTCTGGTTCCAGTGGGCGCCGAGAGGCACGGGTTCGATGAGGGCTCGATTGCCAGGCTCAGGGATCCGATGCGCCCGGTGCGCAGCGCCGCGCCCGCGGGATGGAACTTCAACATCGATGGGCGGATGGTATCCTGGCAGGGCTGGTCGTTCCATCTCGGCTTCGACCAGCGCTTCGGGCCGGTGCTCTCGCTCATCGCCCACGAGGACGGCGACGAGATGCGCTCGGTGATCTATCAGGCGCATATATCGGAAGTCTTTATCCCCTATATGGACCCGTCGCCGGGCTGGTCGTTCAGAAGCTATCTCGACGCCGGGGAGTATGGTTTCGGCGCCTTGTCGTCGCCGCTCGTGCCGGGGTTCGACTGCCCGGATGGCGCGGTCTTCATCGATGCCACGCTTTCGACACCGGCCGGCGGTTCCTATATGCGCGAGCGGGTCATCTGTATTTTCGAGCGCGACACGGGCGCACCGTTGTGGCGCCACTGGGAGGCACTGAACAAAGTTTACGAGGGCCGGCCGGCGACCGAACTGGTGGTCCGCTCGATTCCGAGCATCGCACATTACGACTATGTGATCGACTGGGTCTTCACGCAGCGGGGCGAGATCAAGGTCAATCTGAGCGCGACCGGGATCGATGCGGTCAAGGGAGTCGCGGTCGGGAACATGGCGGACCCGGGCGCCGATGAGGCGACCGCCCATGGTACGCTGGTCGCCCCGGGGCTCGTCGCGGTCCATCACGACCATTATTTCTCGATCCGCCTCGATTTCGATGTCGACGGCCCGATCAACAGTTTCGTGCGCCAGCAACTGACGCCGGTTGCCCTGCCCGCGGACAATCCGCGGCGCAGCGTCTGGCGGCTGCAAGATACGCCGATGCCTGTCGAGGGCCCGCTCCTGGCGGGCGACGGATCGCAGATCTGGCGGATCGAGAATCCTACCGCCGTCACGGCGCTGGGGCATCGTCCGGGCTATCAGATCCAGGGGCATGGTCCGACATCGCTGCTTGCGCCGGACGACTGGCCGCAACGACGTGGCGCCTTTTCGGCCCGAAATCTCTGGATCACGGCCCGGCGCGACGGCGAACTTTACGCCGCCGGGGCCTACCCTAACCAGTCCAAGGGCATTGATGGGCTCTCCGCCTATGTCGACGGCGAGCCTGTAACGGAGACCGATATTGTGGCTTGGTACACATTGGGTTTCCA
>CAXMQC010000550.1:0-6173 GCA_964195285.1 Akkermansiaceae bacterium | reverse complement strand
CCTTCAAGCGCCGGTATCTTCTCGCCATCCTTGTTACCCCTTTAATCCTGGCGGCGATCCTGCAGGGTAATTGGGCCACGGAAAGGGCAAATTCGGGCGGCGATGTGAATTTTGTGCGAAGAGAAGGCCGGGATGAAAATCCCGGCCTCGTCGTTCCAAATTTCCTTTGGCGTTTACGCCGCGCTTAGGGTCGCCGGCACTTTGCGGCGTACTTCGGCTTCGTAGTCTTCCATCAGCGTCCTGGTCAGGGCGCCGGGGGTGAATTTGTACTCGCCGATCTCGCTGACCGGCGTGACCTCGACCGCGGTTCCGGTCAGGAAGACTTCGCTGGCCTGGGCCAGTTCCTCCGGCATGATGGCGCGCTCGATGACCTCGATCTGGCGGGCCTTGGCTAGCGCGATCGTGGTGCGCCTCGTGATGCCGTCCAGGAAGCAATCCGGCGTCGGCGTATGCAGTTTGCCGCCGATATTCAGGAAAATATTGGCACCCGTCGCCTCGGCGATCTGGCCACGCCAATCCATCATCAGGGCGTCGTTGTAACCGTCAGCCTCGGCCGCATGCTTGGACAGCGTGCAGATCATATAGAGACCCGCCGCCTTGGATTTGGCCGGAATCGTCCGCGGATCCGGGCGGCACCATTTCGACCACTGCATGCGGATCCCCTTCATGCGGGCTTCCGGTGCAAAATAGGCCGGCCATTCCCAGGCGGCGATCGCCAGATGGATTTTCGTGTTCTGGGCCGACACACCCATCATTTCCGAGCCGCGCCAGGCGACCGGCCGAACGTAGGCGTCCATGAGACCCTGCGCCGCGACAACCTGCCGGCAGGCCTCGTCGATCTGATCCGTCGTCCAGGGAATCTTAAAACCGAGCAATTCGGCGGAATTGTGCAGACGCTCGGTATGTTCGGTCAACTTGAATATGCGGCCGTCATAGACGCGCTCGCCCTCGAACACCGACGAGGCGTAATGCAGGGCGTGACTCAGGACATGTATGTTGGCATCCTTCCAGTCGATCATTTCACCATCGAACCAGATGGAACCCGGGCGGTCGTCGAACGGCATCATGGACATTTGGTAACCCCAGTAGCAGTAGTATTGTTGTTTCACAAATGAGCCTTTTTTCGGCATTAACGAACAATTCCGTTAGAAAATAGAGAGTGTTTGTTCGATTATGTCGTTTGGCTCTTGCATCCTGATATCATTATGTAGCATATAAGTCAACATGGCTGACATAAAATCTCCGCCGCATGGCGCGGCGAAACTTTCCGCAAATCCGCTGTTCCTGCGCGACGAGGAATTGCGCCAGGCAATCGAGATGCTGTTCTTCGCCTATCGCGACTTCACCGGCGTCGCCGACGAGATTCTGGCGGACTATGGGTTCGGACGCGCCCATCACCGGGCGATCTATTTCATCGGGCGCCACCCCGGCATGACGGTCAGCGACCTGCTCAGAATACTCAGGATCACCAAGCAAAGCCTGAACAGGGTACTGGGCCAGTTAATGAATGAAGGTTATGTGTCGCAGCAAAAAGGGGTCCAGGACAGACGCCAGCGCCTTTTGAAGCTGACCGAAAAGGGCCGAATGCTGGAGGAACGCCTGTCGGCCGCCCAGCGGACCCTGATAGCCGGCGCCTACCGCGAAGTGGGCGCCGAATCGGTGGAAGGCTTCCGCAAGGTATTGCTTGGGGTTATCGGAAATGACGAGGACCGGAAACGTTTCGAGCGTCCCATACCGCCGCGCCGCTAGGGGTCCGGATCAGGCGGCTGGCAGAGCCGTGTCCCGCACCCTATAATCACGGCCATGGACGAGCTGCAACATATCCTGGTCGTGGACGACGACACTCGGCTGCGCGAGTTGCTGGGCAGTTATCTCAGTAAGAATGGTTTCGCCGTAACCTCCGCCCAAGACGCCGGCAGCGCCCGTCGCCAGCTTCAGTCCATGGAATTCGACCTGATTGTGCTGGATGTGATGATGCCCGGCGAAACCGGGCTGGAGTTTGCCCGTGCACTTCGCGAGACACAAAATGACGTGCCGATCCTGATGTTGACCGCTATGGGCGAGGCGTCGGACCGGATCGGCGGGTTGGAGGCAGGGGTCGACGATTATCTGCCCAAACCGTTCGAACCGCGCGAGCTGCTGCTGAGAATCCAGACCATCCTGCGCCGAACCGCCATGCCGGCGCCGGCGCATGACACGACGCCCGTGCATGTCAAGCTGGGCCGCCATATCTTCGACCGTGAGCACACGATCCTGCAAAGCGACGGCGCCGTCACAAAACTGACAACCGCCGAGGCGAGCCTGCTGTCGGTCTTGACCGAGACACCCGGTGAGATCATGAGCCGCGAGACCCTGACGGAACGCTGCATGATCGACGGCGGCGACAGGGCCATCGACGTCCAGGTCACCCGGCTTAGACGTAAGATCGAACCCGACCCCAAGACGCCGCGCTACCTGCAAACGGTGCGCGGACGTGGTTATGTGCTGCGGCCCGACTGATGCTGCTGAACCTGCTCAAAAACAATATTCTGCCGCGCTCGCTGTATGGCCGGTCACTGCTGATCATCATCATGCCGCTGATTCTGCTGCAGATCGTCTCGGCCTGGATTTTCTATGACCGGCACTGGGATACCATCACAAAAAGGCTATCCATCTCGCTTGTCGGCGATATTTCGCAGGTCGTGGAGCTTTTGGGGAAGGATCCCTCGGAGGAGTTGAGGAAAACCGTGTTCGACATGGCGTGGCGCAATTTCAGCTTGCAGATGGAATGGCGTGGCGGCGAGCGCCTTCCCGAGGAAATAACCCGGTCGGGCTCGCGGATAGACTATTTTCTTGGAAGCTCGCTGAGGACGCAGTTCCAGGGTCCGGTAAGGATCGACGACTCGTCTTATCGCGAGCGGGTGATCGCCGAAATCCAGCTTGATGGCGCGGTGCTGTCGGTCAACATTCCGGGCAAGCGGCTGTTCAGTATCACGACCTATATATTCCTTATGTGGATGGTGGGGACGTCGTTGATCCTGTTTGCCGTAGCCTCGATTTTCATGCGCAACCAGGTGCGCCCAATCCAACGGCTGGCCGAGGCCGTCGACCAGTTCGGCAAAGGGCGCGAGCTGCAGGATGATTTCAGGCCGGAGGGCGCGCTGGAGGTTCGCCGAGCCGCGGCTGCCTTCAATGTCATGCGCCAACGCATAAGGCGGCAAATCCGGCAGCGCACCGACATGCTGACGGGTGTCAGCCACGATTTGCGGACCCCGATTACCCGCATGAAGCTGCAACTCGCGATGCTTCCCGAAGAGTCCGAGATTGCCGAATTGAAGGACGACATCGCCGATATGGGGCGGATGATCGAGGGTTATCTGACTTTTGCCCGCGGCGAAGGCGACGCACCCACGCAGAAAGTCGATCTCGGGCTGATGGTCGAGGAAATCGTCGCCGTCTGGCGCCGCAATGGCATCCACATCGATAGCCATGTGGAAGGGACACTAACGGCATGGCTGCGGCCCGATGCCGTCAAGCGCGGCATCGAAAATCTGATGGCTAACGCATCGCGCTATGGCAAACAGCTATGGGTCCGCGCCGGCCAGCGTGGCGAGACGATTGAAATCACGGTGGATGACGATGGGCCGGGCATACCGGAATCCCATCGCGAGGATGTCTTCCGACCCTTCTACCGACTGGACGAATCGCGTAACCCGGAAACCGGCGGCACGGGTCTGGGCCTGGCCATTGCACGCGACCTGCTGCGCAGCCATGGCGGCGATATTTTGCTTGAGGAGTCGCCGCACGGCGGCCTGCGGGCGCGAATTCGTATACCGGTCTAAAGATTTTCCCACCTGCGTGGAGTCAGCACCGATCGAACTTGAAGTGCGCTAGAGCCTTTAACGGTTATACGGAACCGCTCTGACGCGGCGATTTCGGTCCGGGGACAGGAGCGGTCCGCGGAGCGTAGCAGCGCTACGGTCAAGGGCCGCGACGCAGCCCCGGGCCGAAAGCGCCCTGTCCCTTCGGGTTGCTCTCCGGCGGCCATCCGCTGCGTTATCCCGCTTGCCCGATGCGCCGGCATCGCGCGGCGCAGGATGCCTGACGGAATTGCCGCCGGAGGGCAACAGAGCGGTTCCGTATAACCGTTATAGGCTCTAGTACATCCTGCCGCCGTCGGGAACTTTCACGTCAGGGGCCAGCATTACGACCTCTCCGTCTTCGTCCGGCACACCGAGCACCAGCACTTCCGACATGAACTTGCCGATTTGTTTGGGCGGGAAGTTTGTTACGGCGACGACCTGTTTACCGACGATACCATCGGTATCGTAGTGCCTGGTGAACTGGGCCGAAGTCTTGCGCTCGCCGATTTCCGGCCCGAAATCAATCCACGGTTTGAACGCCGGCTGGCGCGCCTCGGGATAGGGTTCGGCGCGGGTAACGGTGCCGACCCTGATATCGACCTTAAGAAAATCGTCGAAGGTGATGGACATTTTTCCCCTCGCTGTTTTTAACCAGCAGTGCTGCGCGACGCTAACACCCGTTAGCTGTCAGGGATAGAGGGCGGCGCCGGGCCGACAAATAAAATGGCCGCCCCCGTTTTCACAGGAGCGGCCGGAACCTCAGGACAAGGGAGGATTTGTCCGACGAGGGTCTTGCAGAATTACTTCTTGGCGGGCTTCGCGAAACCCTGGGCTTCATCGAGGCTCTCGACGAAACGCTTGTTCAGGATGTCGAAGACCTGCTTGTTGGTCTTGGTCGCCGCGGCGGTGAGTTCCTTGAAGTTGGCGACGCCGCGCTCGATGCCTTCGCGGGTCAGGTCGGCCTGGCGGGCCAGCTTGTCTTTGGGCTCGCCGGCGGCCAGCATTTCCTGGAAAACGACGGTCATTTCCTCGGCGCTCTCGCGGGCAATCGCGGTCTGGCGCTGGAAGATGGCCTGGACACTCTCGGCGGCCAGCTTGTTGGCGTTGGTCAGAGTTTCGACGTTCTTGGTCTGGACGGCAATCATCTTCTCGACGTCGAACGCCGGGAAATTGAAGTCGCCTGCGAACTTGGTAAAATCGAAGCTAGCAAAAGGATTGGCGGTAGCCATTTTTCAGTCTCCTGTGAATTCCGTTGCATCGCACAACACTATTGTTGCGCTGCAGCATGAGCGCAATATATGCCTTTTCAGCACAGGGTCAAGAGTTTTTTTGTGCACTGCACCATTTTTTGTGCAGCGCGGTATTTTTTCGCAGATTCAGGCGGCTTCGGGGCTTGTCTCGTCGCTGGGCCGGCGCCGGCAGAATGCAACATCCGCCCAACGGTCAATGCGCGCCAGGCCGCGATCCAGCGCCGCCATGGTCCGCGACATGTCCTTGCTGTCATCCTCGACCCAGACCGACATGCAGCGTAACCACAGGCCGGTCAGGCCGGCGATCTTGACCTTGCCGGTAACACCCGCTGGCGACAACTGGGCGGCTTCCAGCATCCAGGCCATCGAACAACCCAATTGGCATGTCATAGCCGCGGAACCCAGCGCATCGCGCGCCATGCCCGCGCGAATCCGCCCGACCGCCTCGCGATGGGGCTGCAGCGCATCGAAACGGCGCATCAGCACTTCAAACAGCCGGTCGCGCGCGGAGTCTTCGGGCGCGAAGGCGAAATCGGTCTCGACGACCGCGCGGTCGACCCGGCGCATGAAAGCCGCCAGTACCGCCATCCTGGATCGCCAGGCCGGATAGAGTTCGGACAGCTTCGCGCCGGCGCCTTCGGCGATCGCGGGCAGCGTCACACCCTGCCACCCGTCGCGCACGGCAAGCGCCAGCATTGCGTCGATCAGCCTGGTTTCAAGATCTTTGCTGACGGCCTTGCGGGCGCCGCCCTTGCCCGTGGAAGGCTTCTTCGCCATGGCGATTCCTCCTTTATTGGCGACCCATCATACGCTTTTTTACCGCTGGATACGAATCAGTCGGGCCGCGAGGCAACAGGCGCCACCTTACCGCCGGTCAGGGCCGCCAGCGACTGCGGGTCGAGGCGGAAAACGGCGAACGGCGTGCCGGCCGCGGCCCAGATGACGTCATAGTCCAGGATGTCCTCGTCGATGAAAGTCTCGATCGGTTTGTCATGCCCGACCGGGGGCACGCCGCCGATCACGAAACCGGTCTCTTTGCGCACGAACGCCGCATCGGCCTTGCCCAGTTTCTCGCCGAGCA
>CAXMQC010000549.1:0-3285 GCA_964195285.1 Akkermansiaceae bacterium | reverse complement strand
GCACCGGCCCTCTCCCCCACCCGGCCGCCCATATCATACGATGCCTTGGGTGGCCGGGTGGGGGAGAGGGCCGGTGCCGACTCCACGCAAGTGGGAAATACGCTACACGCAAAAAGCGGCCTTGCGCTTATGCCTCGGTCGTGTAAATCAGGCGCGCATTGGAGAGGAAATTCGTGGCTGCACCGCTGCTATCATTGAAGGATGTGTCGCTGGGATTCGGTGGAAACCTCCTGTTCGACAAGCTTGACCTGGCCATCGGCCGGGGCGAGCGTATTGCACTGGTCGGGCGCAACGGGTCGGGAAAATCGACGCTGCTGAAGCTGCTGGCCGATCAGATCGAGGCGGATTCGGGTGACCGGTTGGTTCAACAGGGCGTTCGTGTCTCCTACCTGGTGCAAGAACCTGACCTGTCCGGTTGGGACACCGTACTGGACTACGCCGCCGGCGGCCTGCCGGATGGCGAAGAGCATGCGGTCCATATGGCGGACGCGCTGTTGCATAGCCTGTCGATGGATGGAGCGGCAGCCACATCGAGCCTGTCGGGCGGCGAGGCCCGGCGTGCGGCACTTGCCCGCGCTCTGGCCGGCGCGCCGGATATTCTGCTGCTGGACGAGCCGACCAACCATCTGGACCTGCCGGCGATCGAATGGCTGGAGGAAAAACTGGCCGCGGCTCAGTTCGGGCTGGCCGTCATCAGCCATGACCGCGCTTTCCTGGAACGCGTCACCAACAACATATTGTGGCTGGACCGCGGGCGGTTGCTGAGGTCGGACAAGGGGTTCGCGCATTTCGACGCCTGGTCGGAGGAAATTCTGGAAAGAGAGGCCACCGAGACCGCCAAGCTGGACAAGCGGATCGCCCAGGAAACGACCTGGTCGCATCAGGGTATCACCGCCCGGCGCAAGCGCAATCAGGGCCGTCTGCGCCGCCTGTATGATCTGCGCCGCAAAAGGGCCGGCCAGATCGCCCGGGCCGGCAGTGTGCGAATGGACGCCGCCGAAGCAGGCGCGACCGGCAAGCGGGTGATCGAGGCCACGGCTATCGAAAAGGCCTATGACGGAAACCGGGTGATAAAAGGCTTTTCGACCCGCATCATGCGCGGCGACCGGGTCGGCATCATCGGCCCGAACGGCGCCGGCAAAACGACATTGCTGCGCATGCTGATCGGCGAACTGCGGCCGGACGCGGGCGCTTTGCGGCTGGGCACCAACATCGAGATGGTTTATCTGGACCAGACCCGCGAGGCGCTGAAACCCGGCGAAACGCCCTGGAGCATGCTCTGCCCGGGCGGCGGCGATCAGGTCATGGTTGGCACGCGGCCGCGCCATGTGGTCGCCTATATGCGGGATTTCCTGTTCACCGACAATCAGGCCCGCAGTCCGGTGGAAAGCCTGTCGGGCGGCGAGCGCAACCGGCTGCTGCTGGCCCGCGCGCTGGCGCGGCCGTCAAACCTGCTCGTACTGGACGAACCGACCAACGACCTCGACATGGACACGCTGGACCTGCTGCAGGAACTGCTGGCCGACTATGACGGCACGGTCCTGCTGGTCAGCCATGATCGGGATTTTCTTGACCGCGTTGTAACCTCCACCATCGCCCTTGAAGGCGATGGTTCGGCGATGGAATTTCCCGGCGGCTATTCCGATTACCGGCGCCAAAGGCCGAACAGCGGCAAGACAGCGGCCGCGCCGCGCCCGGCGGTGGCGACCGGCAAGCAAAAATCGAAACAGGCCGGGGAGCGCCGCAAGCTGGGTTACAACCAGCAGCGCGCGCTGGAACAGCTGCCCGGCAGGATCGACGCAATGGAACAGGAAATCGCCAGGCTGGAGGCGAAAATTGCCGATCCCGCCTATTACGCCCGCGATCCGTCCGGATTCGACGAGACGGCGGCCGCGCTGACAAAGACACGGGAAAACAAGGCGGCGGCGGAAGAAGAATGGCTCGCGCTGGAGGTGCTGCGGGAAGAACGGGAATCGCGCTAAGCGACTCACCGGATTTCGGTGTATAATCCCGACAGCGAATAATCGACGGACAGGTATGCCATGAAAGCCATAAAATCAGCGCTCGCTTCTGCGTTCGCCGCCATCATGCTGTTCAACCTCGCCTTGGGTAGCGCGGCATCGGCCGCCGACGTCAAGGGAAGCAAGGACCACCCATTGGTCTCGCGCTACGAGGGCGGGCAAATCATCAAATACGCCCATGTGAAATTCGACGAATATACGCTCCTGCTGGGCAAGGCCAAGGCGCGCAAACCCGGCGAGAATCAGGTGGTCGAAGGGACGGTCACGCAGATCCGATACCAGATCAACAAGGAGCGGACCACGCTGGAGGTTTTCAAGAACTACGAGCAGGCCCTGGCGGACGCCGGCTTCGAAACGCTCTTTGCCTGCAAGAACAAGGCGTGCGGCGGCCGGGATTTTGGCCTGGTTGTCATCCCCTATGACGGCATCATGAGCGATAATTACAACGACCAGCGCTTCCTGGCGGCGAAACTGACCCGGCCCGAGGGCACGGCCTATGTCTCGCTCTATATCGTGAAGGCCTACAACATCGGCGGCGCCAAGAAAGACAATGTCTATGTCCAGCTCGATATCATCGAGACCGCGGAAATGGAGTCCGGCATGGTCACCGTCGATGCCGAGGCCATGGGCAAGGGGCTGGACGCCGAAGGCCATATCGCGATCTACGGCATCTTTTTCGACAGCGGCAGCGACAAGGTCAAACCGGCCTCGGATGAGGCGCTGGGCGAGATCGCAAAGCTGATGAAGGCGCGCCCGGACCTGAAACTGCTGGTCGTCGGCCATACCGACAACCAGGGCAAGCTGGACTACAATATGGATCTGTCGAAGCGACGCGCCGCCGCGGTCGTCAAGGCGTTAACGAAATCCCACGGCATCGGCGCGGCGCGGCTGACGCCGGCGGGTGTCGCGTTTCTGGCGCCGGTCGCCTCTAATCAAGGCGATGCGGGGCGGGCCCAGAACCGTCGCGTGGAGCTTGTCGAGCGCTGATCCCGTCCAGCCCGAATTTCGTCGGGCACAACCATTCTATCCGTTGCGCGGCGGGCCCTGCGCGCCTATGTTCCTGCCACCCTTGAACCGCCGATTCGCCGGACCGTATGACCGACCTGAAACATATCCGAAATTTTTCGATCATTGCCCATATCGACCATGGCAAATCGACCCTCGCCGACCGGCTGATCGAGCGTTGCGGCGGCCTGGATTCGCGCGAGATGAAAAGCCAGGTACTCGATACCATGGATATCGAGCGCGAACGCGGCATCACCAT
>CAXMQC010000548.1:0-7653 GCA_964195285.1 Akkermansiaceae bacterium | reverse complement strand
TATCCGAATTTTTCAGTGTTCGAGAATATCGCCTCGCCGCTCAAGGTGGCGCGCCTGCCGCGCGCCGAGATCGCCCGGCGTGTCGAACAGGTTGCCGACTTGCTCAAGCTGTCCCCCATGCTGGGCCGTCGGCCGTCGGAGCTTTCCGGTGGCCAGCAACAGCGCACGGCGCTGGCGCGCGCATTGGTCAAGGACGCCGATATTGTATTGCTCGACGAGCCGCTGGCCAATCTGGACTACAAGCTGCGCGAGGAGTTGCGCGACGAACTGCCGAAACTATTCCGGGACCGCGGCTGCACGGTGGTTTACGCCACCACCGAACCGACCGAGGCCCTGCTGCTGGGCGGCCATACCGCGACCCTGCATGAGGGACGCATCACCCAGTTCGGCGAAACCGCGAAGGTCTACCGCCAGCCCGCGGATCTTGTATCCGCAATGGTATTTTCCGACCCGCCGATCAACAGCGCGCCGGTTACGAAACAGGGGGACCGGTTCGTTCTGAACGACCAGGTAAGCTGGCGGGTAGAGGAAAGCCAGCGGGACCTGAGCGACGGATCCTATATCGTGGCCATCCGCCCCCATCACATAACCCCGGTCGACCATGTCGCCAATGCCGTGCGGATCGATGGCACGGTTCTGGTGACCGAATTGAGCGGATCGGAAAGCGTCGTCCATTTCGAACTCGGCGGCGACACCTGGATATCGCAGTCGCACGGCATCCACGCCTTCAATGTCGGCGACCACGCGTCTTTTTATATCGATACGGGCCGATGCATGTATTTCAACCCCAACAATGAGAGACTCGCGGCCTGATGTCCAAAATCACCCTGACCGACATGCGGCACAGCTACCTCGAGAACCCGGTGGGCGACGAGGACTGGGCAATCAAGAAAATGAGCGTCGACTGGTCGGACGGTGGGGCTTATGCGCTGCTGGGCCCGTCCGGCTGTGGCAAGACGACCTTGCTGAACATCATTTCCGGCCTGCTGACCCCGACCGAGGGTGAAGTCTGGTTCGGCGACGACGAGGTATCCGATGTGCCGCCCGACCGGCGCAACATCGCACAGGTGTTCCAATTCCCCGTCGTCTACGACACGATGAGCGTATACGACAATCTGGCCTTCCCCTTGCGCAACAGGGGCGTCGCCGAAGCCGAGGTCGACCGTCGCGTGCGCGAGATCGCGGAAATGCTGGAATTGGAAAGCACGCTTTCCAACAGGGCCTCCGGCCTGACCGCCGATGGCAAGCAGAAGATTTCGCTGGGCCGCGGCCTGGTGCGCGACAACGTCAACGCGATACTGTTCGACGAACCGCTGACCGTGATCGACCCGCATCTGAAATGGGTGCTGCGCTCCAAGCTGAAGGAGTTGCACCAGCGGGTCGGCACGACCATGATTTACGTCACCCACGACCAAACCGAGGCCCTGACTTTCGCCGACCAGGTGGTGGTCATGCATGAAGGGACGGTCGTGCAGATCGGCACGCCAGTCGAACTGTTCGAACACCCGCGCCATACCTTCGTCGGCCATTTTATCGGCTCGCCGGGAATGAACGTGTTGCCTTGCGATCTGGCGGGTGGCGCGCCGCTGTTCGGCGGCGTGGCCGTGCCGACCGACCACCCGATCGCCCACCAGCCTAACGGCGAAAAGCTGGAGATCGGTGTCAGGCCGGAATTCGTGAGTTTCGCGCAAGATGGGATCCCGGTCGAAATCGTCAGGGTCAGCGACGCCGGGCGCTTCAACATCGTCGATGCGCGCCATGGCGACCATCTGATCAAGCTACTGGCGCCGGAAGGCGCGGAGTTGCCTTCCGAGGATGCCCATATCCGTTTCGATCCCGGCCATACGCAGGTTTACGCCGACGGCTGGATGGTGAGTTAGCAACGATGGCCGCCAAGACACATAACCCCAAGGCCTGGCTGTTCGTTCTGCCCGTGGTCATCTTTGTCGCCTTCAATGCGCTGATTCCGCTAATGACGGTGGTCAATTATTCCGTCCAGGAAACTTTCGGCAATAATGTCTTCTTCTGGGAGGGCGTGGGCTGGTTCGAGAAGGTGTTGCATTCCGAGCGGTTCCACGCCTCGCTGATGCGCCAGCTCACCTTCACCGGCATCATTCTGGCGATCGAAGTACCGCTGGGCGTCGCGATCGCGCTGTCGATGCCCAGGAAAGGTCCCTGGGTGTCGGTCTGCCTGGTGTTCATGGCGATGCCGCTGCTGATTCCCTGGAACGTCGTCGGCGCGATGTGGAATATTTTCGCGCTGCCGGATATCGGCCTTTTGGGACGCGTCATAAACGGCATGGGATTCGACTATAATTTTACCCAGCAGCCATTGGCTGCCTGGTTCACCACCATCCTGATGGATGTCTGGCATTGGACATCGCTGGTCGTGTTGCTGGCCTATGCCGGCCTGAACTCGATCCCCGACGCCTATTACCAGGCGGCGAAGATTGATGGCGCCAGCGCCTGGGCGGTGTTCCTCCATATCCAGTTGCCGAAGATGAAGCGCGTGCTGACTATCGCCATTCTGCTGCGCTTCATGGACAGCTTCATGATCTATACAGAGCCCTTCGTGCTGACCGGCGGCGGACCCGGCAATGCAACGACGTTCCTGTCGATCGACCTGGTGAAAATCGCGCTGGGGCAGTTCGACCTTGGCCCGGCCGCGGCGATGTCGCTGATCTATTTCCTGATCGTGCTGCTGTTGAGCTGGGTCTTCTACACCCTGATGATGCGTGACGAGGCCGAATGATGAGAAAAGCAATCTGGCTGGCGCCGACCCTGTACATCCTGTTCCTGATGCTGCCGATCTACTGGCTGGTGAACATGTCGTTCAAGACAACGAACGAGATTCTCAACGTCTTCACCCTGTGGCCGCAAAATTTCACCTTTGATAACTACGTGAAAATCTTCACCGATTCGACTTGGTACACCGGCTATTTCAATTCGCTGACCTATGTGCTGATAAACGTAACGATCTCGGTCTCGGTCGCATTGCCCGCGGCTTATGCCTTCTCGCGTTACCGTTTCCTCGGCGACAAACATCTGTTTTTCTGGCTGCTGACCAACCGCATGGCGCCACCGGCGGTGTTCGCCCTGCCCTTCTTCCAGCTTTATTCGGCGGTCAACCTGTTCGACACCCATATCGCGGTAGCGCTGGCTCATACGCTGTTCAATATCCCGCTGGCGGTATGGATTCTGGAAGGCTTCATGTCCGGCGTGCCGAAAGAATTGGACGAGACCGCCTATGTCGACGGCTATCCGTTCTGGCGCTTCTTCGTCCGGGTTTTCATGCCCACCATCGCCGCCGGCATCGGCGTCGCCGCCTTCTTCTGCTTCATGTTTTCCTGGGTCGAACTGCTGCTGGCCAAGACCTTGACCGCAGTCGTGGCCAAGCCAATCGCCGCCACCATGACCCGAACGGCCAGCACGGCGGGTTACGAGTTGGGGCTGCTGGCGGCGGCCGGGACACTGACCATCATACCCGGCGCTTTTGTGATCTATTTCGTGCGCAACTATATCGCCAAGGGCTTCGCCCTCGGCCGCGTATAGGGAGGGCCGAGAATGGGTTTATCATGGATGGCTTGGACCTGGCCCACCGCGGCCTTTTTCATATTCATTTTGCTTGCCCTCTTGACCATGGCGGTCTGGGAATGGCGCAGCCCCGGCGGCAACCCGCGCCGCGGCATCCTGGGTCTTGATACGACGCGCGGTGACCGGCTGTTCATCACGCTCTTGGGCAGCGCCTTCATCTTCCTGGCTTGGCTCGGCGTCATGGGAACCCCGCTCTGGGGTGCGCTGATCATATCGATTCTATACGGGCTCTCGGTTTTCCGCTGGGTTTGATCGATATAGTCAAGCGTAACGGTGGATGATCCGCTCGCCGAAGAAGCGTGTTCCTTCGATCGGCGGCATCGGCTGAATCACGACATGATCGACGCCGGCCTCGGCCCATTGGTCGATGCGTTCGCAGACAGCCGCTTCGTCGCCGGTGAGATTGGCCCGCAGCACATCATCGACCGTCGGTGGCACGGGGAAGCGGTGTCGGCGTTCCTCGGCGTACATTTCGGCCCATTTCAGGGTCTCGTCCGGCCCCTTGTCGGCCAACCCGACCGCCGAGACCGCGACCCCGAAGGGCCGGTCCGGGCGCTTGGCCCGCATGCCGGCGACGAAGCCGGCCACGATGTCGGGTGCCTTGGAGTACATGAACCAGACATCGCCATGGTCGACCATCAGTTGCTGGGTCGGCTCGGAATCGCCGGCAATCCATATTGGCGGATAAGGCTTCTGCACCGGTTTGGGATTGCAGTAGGCATCCTTCAGCTGGAAATGCTCGCCGTCGAAGCTGAAAACCTCCTCGGTCATCAGGCCGCGCACGATATGCAGCGTTTCGTCGAGCCGCGCGATACGCACCAGCCCCTCGTCGCTCCATTGCGGGAAGCCATATGATCTGGCCTCATCGGCGAACCAGCCGGAACCGGGCGCGTAGATCACCCGGCCGCCGGTGATCTGGTCCAGCGTGCAGAGAATCTTGGCGGTCAGCCCGGGATGGCGGAAGGTGTTGTTGACCGAATGGCCGCCCAGCTTCACGCGTTTTGTCAACGCGCCGAGCGCCGTCATCGCGGTCCAGAATTCCAGCACCGGGCCGGAGCGGTCGAGATGCGCATTCTCCACATGGTCGGGGATCCAGACCGAATCGTAGCCCAGGTCTTCGGCCATGCGCGCCATTTCCAGCGTATAGTCGAAGGCCGACGAGGTCGCCCCCATCTCGCCCTGGATATTGAGCCGCAACCCGAACTTGATCTTCGCGGCCACTACGCCTTCTGCTCCCAGCCCTTGTCGGTCTGCTGCCAGTAGGTGACGTCGTGGCCGGCCTCCTTCCAGGCCGTCCAGTGAGCGCGGGCGCGGGCCACGGCGTCCTCGTCGCGGCCGTCGAACAGTTCGCAGCAGAGCTCGAATGTCGCCGGATCGGCGATTTCGGCCCCGTCGACCAGGATGACGACATGGGCGCCGTTGGGGTTTTCCTCGCTGGTGGTCAGCCAGACCGGCTGTTTGTCCGCATGACCTTCCTTGGCGGTCCCGTGCGGCAGAAACCCGTCCTTGTTAAAAACCCACAACAGCGCGTTCAGCGCCTCGACCCGCTCGTCCGAGCGGGCCATCACCACGGCCCGCCAGTCCCGCTCCAACGAGGTCTGCAGCATCTTCGGCAGGACCTGCTCCAGCGGGCTGCGCTCGAGATGATAAAAGCGGATTTCGGTCATCGTGAAAAAGAAGAAGGCTGGACCACAGAGACAGGTCTTGTACCCACGCGCGCCTCATCCTGAGCCTGTCGAAGGATCGCCTCCCGGATTTCCAAGATGGTCCGAAGTGGCACACGCGATATCCCCGCAAAGGCCGGCCGAGTGGCCGCATCCTTCGACAGGCTCAGGATGAGGCGCGAAAGATAAGTCAGGATGAGGCGCGAGAGACAAGGAAGAATCAGCGGTCTCCTTTGCGTCTCTGAGTCTCTGTGGTCCCCTTTCGCCATTGCCGGGCACGCCCTACTTCTCGTAATTGTCCGCCACGAAGCGGTCCAGCAGGCGGACACCGAAGCCAGTGGCGCCCCTCGGGGCGGTCGGTTTGCCCTCCTTCGACCAGGCCATGCCGGCGATGTCGAGATGGGCCCATGGAGTCTTGTTGACGAAACGCTGCAAAAACTGCGCGGCGGTGATCGAGCCGGCGCCACGGCTGCCGATATTCTGCATGTCGGCGGCGGTCGATTTAATCAGCTTGTCGTAATTGTCATGCAGCGGCATGCGCCAGACCTTCTCACCGGTATCCGTACCGGCGGCGAACAGGTTATCGGCCAGCTTGTCGTTATTGGAGAACAGGCCGGCATATTCATGGCCGAAACTAACGATAATGGCGCCGGTCAGGGTCGCCAGATCGACAATGAACTGCGGTTTGAACCGGTCCTGGCAGTACCACAGCACGTCGGCCAGCACGAGGCGACCTTCGGCGTCGGTGTTGAGAATTTCGATGGTCTGGCCGGACATCGATTTCACGATATCGCCGGGGCGTTGCGCCTTGCCGTCGGGCATGTTCTCGACCAGGCCGACGAGGCCGACAACATTGACCTTCGCCTTGCGGCCGGCCAGCGCCTTCATCAGCCCGATGACGGTGCCGGCGCCGCCCATGTCCCAGATCATCGATTCCATGCCCGGGCCGGGCTTCAGCGAAATTCCGCCGGTGTCAAAGGTCACGCCCTTGCCGACGAAGGCGACCGGCTTTTTCGATTTCGCGGCGCCGTTCCATGACATGACCACGGTGCGCGAGTCACGCTCGGAGCCCTGGCCGACGCCCAGCAGCGCGTTCATGCCCAGCCTGGCCATCTTCTTTTCGTCCAGGATCTCCACCTTGACGCCCAGTTTGGTGAGCGTCTTGCATTGCGCCGCCAGGGATTCCGGGTAGATCACATTGGCCGGCTCGGAGACCAGATCGCGGGTGAGGTACACGCCGTCGGCGATCTTGTCCATCGGGCCATAGGCCTTGCGTGCCTTGGCGGCGCCGGCGACGCCGATCCGCACCGTCTTCAGTGTCGGTTTGCCGTTATCGTTATCCTGTTTGGTCCGGTACTTGTCGAAGCGATAGCTGGACAGCCGCGCGCCCAGCGCCACATTGGCCGCCGCCGCGGTCAAATCCTTCGTGCCCGCATCGACGATGATCGTGACCTCCGCCGAGCCGGTATCCCTCAACTTGCCGACGACATTGCCGCCCAGCGCCTGCTGTTCCAACTCGCCGAATTCCTTGCCGGTACCGGCCAGCAGGACGCGATCCAGGCTGCCGCCCGCCGGCGCCATGATTTCCAGCGATTGCCCCTTCTTGCCGGTAAACTTGCTGGCACCGATGGCCCGCTTGACCGCTCCCTTGGTCTGCTTGTCCAGGCCCTTCGCGGCGGCGGACAATTTTTTACCGTCGGCGACCAGCACGACAACGGCGCCCTTGGCGGGCAGGGCAGGCTCGGCAAATGAAATTTTCATGGAATCCTCTCGTTAACTCGCCAAGGCGGGCCGAACGCCGCGCCACGGCCAGCAACTCTAACGAAGGATTCGAAAAAGGAAAGACCCCCCGCCGTTATCGCCCTTCCCCGCGCCTAAATGTTCATCTTCTTGAATATGAACTCCGGGATGTGGCGGATGATGTTCATGATGCCCCACCAGAAGAACGGGACATAGACCACGTGGCGGCGTTTTTTGGCCGCGGCCAGACAGGCGCGGGCGGCCTGGTCGGGTGAGGCCACCAGGAACATGCCCTCGATGCCCCAGGTCATGTCGGTGTCCATGAAACCGGGCTTGATGGTGGTGACACTGACGCCCTTGCGGAACAGTCTCGCGCGCAGGCCCTGCAAATAGGTATTCAACCCGGCCTTGGTCGAGCCGTACAGGTAATTCTTCAGCCGCCCGCGGTCACCGGCCACCGAGCTGAGCACCACCACATGACCGTCGCCCTGGTCCTCGAGATGCGGCGCCAGCCGATGCAGCACGGAAAGCGCGCCAGTGTAGTTCACGGCGATGGTGCGTTCGGCCAGGGCGAAATCGGCGTCGATCTCGTCTTGTTCCGACATGGCGCCGAAAGCGAGGAAAACATTCAGGAAGCCGGCGCGATTTACCACGT
>CAXMQC010000547.1:0-2053 GCA_964195285.1 Akkermansiaceae bacterium | reverse complement strand
CGATACCGGCGTCAGCGTCATTCTCGTCGAGCACGATATGTCCCTCGTAATGGGCATCTCCGACCACATCCATGTGCTGGACGCCGGGCGTTGTATCGCCGACGGTCCGCCGGCCGAAATCCGTGCCAACGCCGAGGTTCGCAAGGCCTATCTGGGCGACAGCGATTTCACCGGCCGCGGCCGCGCGGAAGGTTGGCAGGCCAGCGAAGAGAAGGTGCTGGAGACCCGCGACCTTACCGCGGGGTACGGCGCGGCGCCAGCGCTCGAAGGAATCGACCTGGTGGTCCGCGATGGTGAAATGGTCGCCGTGCTGGGTGCCAACGGCGCCGGAAAATCGACCCTGATGCGGGCGGTTACCGGGCTGCACCGCGCCGAACGCGGCAGCGTGATGTTCCTCGGCAAGGAGGTCACCGCGTTTTCCGCCAGCCGGATCGCCGGCCAGGGCTTGATCCTGGTGCCGGAAGGGCGCCAGGTATTTCCAGAACTCAGCGTCATCGATAACATCCGTCTGGGCGCGTTCGCGCGCACCGATTTTGACGACGATGCCGAAATCGAAGGCATGTTCAAGCGCTTCCCCAAACTGCGCCAGCGGTCCGGCAGCCGGGCGGGGCTGCTTTCGGGCGGCGAGCAGCAGATGCTGGCGATCGCGCGCGGCCTGGTGGCGAAGCCCAAAATCCTGCTTCTCGACGAACCGTCGCTCGGGCTGGCACCGACATTGATCAACGAACTCTTCGAGGTTCTGGCCGAATTGCGCGACGAGGGCATCACGACACTGCTTGTCGATCAGATGGCGGGACTCGCCCTTTCCGTCGCAGACCGAGGATATATCCTTGAATCGGGGCGGGTCGTCCATGAAGGGACGACCACGGATATTCGCAACGATCCGGCGCTGGAACAGGCCTATCTGGGCGATTTCCAGTAGCCGGACTGCAACGCCAACCATACCGGTCGAGACCGGTGAAAGTGAGGAAGTCATGGACCTGATTTTGCGAAACGCAACCGTTGCCGGGACCAATGGCGGAAACCCCGTGGATATCGGCGTCGATGGTGGCAAGATTGCCGCCATCGAGGCCAATCTGGCGGCCGAGGGCGAAGAGCTGGATGTCGGTGGGCGGTTGGTCGGGCCCGGCTTCATCGAAACCCATATTCACCTCGACAAGTCCTGCATTCTGGAGCGCTGCAAGTCCGAGAAAGGACATCTGGACGAAGCCATCGAGCAGGTTGCCAACGCGAAAAAGGAGTTTACCGCCGAGGATTGTCGCGAGCGCGCGATCCGGACGCTGGAGAAATGCCTGCGTCACGGTACCACGCATATGCGCACCCACCTCGAGGTGGACCCGGTTGTAGGGCTTCGCAGTCTGGACGGAATTCTGCCTCTGATCGACGAGTATAAATGGGCCATCGACCTGCAGATTTGCGTGTTCCCGCAAGAAGGGTTGCTCAACAATCCGGGCACCGACGAGTTGATGGTCGAGGGGTTGAAGCGGGGCTGCCGGGCGGTCGGCGCCGCGCCCTATACGGACAGCGATCCCAGGGGCCAGATCGACCGCGTCTTCGAGATGGCCCGCGAATTCGATGTTGATATCGACATGCATCTCGATTTCGGAGCGGACCACGACGTGCTGGACATCCACTATGTCTGCGAACTGGCGGAAAAGTTCGATTACGGCGGACGTGTCGCCGTCGGTCACGTAACCAAGCTGTCGACCATGCCGATGGACAAGTTCGACGAGATATCGAAACGGGTCGCCGACGCGGGTGTCGCGGTCACCGTCCTGCCGTCGACCGATCTGTTCCTGATGGGCCGGCATATGGACCACAACGTCATGCGCGGTGTCGTCCCGGTCCACCGGATGCTGGGCGCGGGCGTCAATTGCTCGCTGTCGTCGAACAACGTGCTGAACCCGTTCACTCCGTTCGGCGACTGCTCGCTTATCCGCATGGCGAACCTCTACGCCAACATTTGTCAGGTCGGCCAGCGCGACGACAAGATTGAATGTTTCAATATGGTCACTCAACGCTCGGCGAAACTGCTTAACCTCGACGACTACGG
>CAXMQC010000546.1:0-2845 GCA_964195285.1 Akkermansiaceae bacterium | reverse complement strand
TGCCCAGGCGAAGGCGCCGAGCCAACCGGCCACCACCATGATCCCCGACCAGAGGACCAGGCCCGGCGAGAAACTGAAGGCGGCAACGCCCAGGATCAGGAAATAGAACGGAAAGATGGTGCTGCGGAACAACATAGCCTGAGGCACGTCAATAGTATCGTAGATCGGTTGCGTGGCCATGAGCAGCGATAGGATCGCGATGTCGAGGGTTATAAAGGCGTATTTGAGCCAGGCGCGGTCGTAACGCGTGCCGATGAAGGCGAAATGGATGAGGCCGAGGGCGGCAAAACCGACGATGGCGAGACCGAGTTCGATCGCATGCTCCGGGTTCGCCAGGCGCGTCAGGACCAGGAAGGCACCGAGCACCACCAATGCCACAACGCGACCCTTGATGGCGATGCGCAGGCCGGCTTGCTCGGCTTCGCGAAAGGTCTCGGCGAGTTGGCCCTGCTGCTCGACGGTATCGCTTGGCATGCAATGATCTCGCAGGTTTGGTTCATGCGGATCCAATTGTCAGGCACTCGCCACGACCCGCGAGGTGTAATATGGGCGGTTGGCGAGCCTTTGCCAATGCGCGTTCAGCAGTCAAGGAGATCTAGACGCCAGGAACGGAACATCGAACCGATCAGCTTGTTTGTCTTAGCCACTACACCCTGCGCGGCGTAACTTCCGAGTGCGAGATATTCGGATTGCCGGCGACTGATTCCGGTTCGGCCTAGAAGCGGTAATACGCAACGGCGTCATCCTGGCGGGCAATCCGGGTTAGACAACGTAATGTTCGTTGGGATACTCGGCGAAATACCTGTCTCGCCTGTCGACGATAACGGTCACGATTTTCGACCCTTTTTCCATCGACTTGGCCATTTGTATGGCCGCACACACGTTGGCGCCCGATGACATGCCGCAATAGAGGCCCTCTTCCCGGCATAATCTGTCGGCCATCTTCTTGGCATCGGCATTTTCGATTGTGATCTCGTTGTCCATAACGTTGCCTTCAAGAAGATCTTCGATCAGGAACCTTAATTTGGGGCCGCCAAAATTTTCCAGGGCCTTGTGAACGGCCCGCGAACGCACCCATTCGATCCGGGGATCATCCGTCGGCACGACACCGGCGACCTTCAGTTCGGGGATTTCTTCCTTCAGGGCCTGGGCCACGCCGAGCAGAGTGCCTCCCGTCCCCACTGAAGCCACCCAGGCATCGATCTTTCCGTCCATCTGTTCGAGAATCTCTCTTCCCGTATGCTCCCGGTGAGCCCTCGTGTTATCGACGTTGCATAATTGGTTGGCCCACCAGTTGCCCGGGTCTTCCTGTTGCAGGTCGTAGCATTGCTTCATTCGAATGGCGACAAAGCTGGCGGCTTTTTCCACGCCCTGCAACCGATCGGCGTTTTCCAAATGCTCGCTCAGATCGATCGGCGTCACATCGGCGCCATAAAGCCGGGCGATGCGGACCCGATCCGCTGAATTGTACGAACTCGAAAGCTGCGCGGGCAAAAATATCTTAACCTGATAACCCTTGACGTTTCCCACAAAGGACAGGGCCGGCCCCGTATTGCCCGTGGACTGATCGACTATTGTCCCACCCGGTTTGAGTTCACCCCTTTTCTCGGCTTCCTCGATCATGCATAGCGCCATGCGATCCTTGATACTGCCCCCGGGATTGGTGAACTCGCATTTGACATAGATATCGACGCCCAGCGAATCCGTGACATGGTTCAGCTTGAGCAGGGGCGTGTTTCCGATATGATTGAGAATTGTCACCATTTCAGCCATTTGTTCATCAACCTTTCGGTGTTCAGCCTCGCTAATCCTCGGCTCGCCACAGCTCCGGCGCATCGGCGAGGCGTTCGACCAGGCCCTCGCGCTGCTGTTCCAGGGCCCGGGGCAGACGGCCGCCGAACTGGGCGAAGTGGTCCTTCTGCGCCTCTGCCTCGGCGAGGCCCTCGGCGCGGTCGACCGCTGTGAGGTCGAGGAACGCCTCGCGCGGGAAGTCGAGCCCGGTCCACTCGATGTCCGCGTGCCGGGGCATCAGGCCGAAGGGGCTCGTTACGGCGGTGGCGCGGCCGCGGACCCGGTCGATGATCCATTTGACGACGCGCATGTTTTCGCCGAAGCCGGGCCACATGAAATTGCCGTCCTCGTCCTTGCGGAACCAGTTGACGCGGAAGATCGGGGGCGCCTCGGAAACATGGCTTTCCATGTTTAGCCAATGCGCCCAGTAATCGGCCATGTTGTAGCCGCAGAATGGCAGCATGGCCATGGGATCGCGGCGGATCGCCGCCTGGCCGACGGCGGCCGCCGTTGCCTCGGAACCCATGGTGGCGGCGAGATAGACGCCATGCGCCCAGTCGAAGGACTGGTAGGCCAGGGGAAAGGTCCGGCTCAACCGGCCACCGAAGATGAAGGCGCTGATCGGCACGCCCTGTGGCGCTTCCCAGTCGGGATCCAGGCTCGGGCACTGGTTGGCGGGTGCGGTGAAGCGTGAATTGGGATGCGCCGCGCGCCGGCCGCTATCGGGCGTCCAGTCCTCGCCCCGCCAGTCGATGGCGTGCGCCGGCGGGTCGCCGTCCATGCCCTCCCACCAGACGTCGCAATCGTCGGTCAGCGCCACGTTGGTGAAGATGCAGTTGCGGTCCAGCATGCGCATGGCGTTGGGGTTGGACGCCATGGAAGTGCCCGGCGCGACGCCGAAACAGCCGGCCTCCGGGTTGATGGCGTAGAGGCGACCGTCCTTGCCCGGCTTGATCCAGGCGATGTCGTCACCCACGGTCGACACCTTCCAGCCGTCGAAACCGTCTGGCGGATTCATCATCGGAAGGGTGGTTTGTCCGCAAGCGCGGGGGAA
>CAXMQC010000545.1:0-3347 GCA_964195285.1 Akkermansiaceae bacterium | reverse complement strand
CGCGAGATATTCATATGATTCGCGGTCGCCCACCACCCACTGGCCAAGCGCCGGCAGCACGGAAAAGGAATAGCGGTCATAGAGCGGCTCAAGCCAGGGCCAGGCGAGATGGCTGAACTCCAGGCAGAGGAACCGTCCGCCGGGTTTCAGGACGCGCCGTGCCTCGGCCAGCGCCTTGTCGATATGGGTCACATTGCGCAGGCCGAAGGCGATGGTATAGGCGTCGGCGCTGTTGTCCGGGATCGGCAGGGCTTCGGCATTGCCGACCGTCCAGTCGATGCCGCGCAGAATGCCCCGGTCGATGGCTCGGTTGCGCCCGACCGCTACCATCTCTTCGGTCAGGTCGCAGACGGTGACCTTGCCGCCGCCTTTTTCCAGGAAACGAAAGGCGATGTCGCCGGTGCCGCCGGCCACGTCCAGCAGACGCATACCGGGGCGCGGCGCCAGCCAGCCGATGAACTCAGCCTTCCAGGCCCGGTGAATGCCCAGCGACATCAGATCGTTCATCAGATCGTAGCGGTTGGCGACGCTGTCGAACACGCCGCGAACCAGCCTGGATTTGTCCTCGGCGCGCACTTCCCGGAAGCCGAAATCGGCGACCTCTTCCATTCCGTCTTTTTCCTTGTCCCGCATTGCGGCGACGATAGCGCAGCAGCGCCGCCTTTGCTAGACAGGAGCATGCCGGAACTTCCTGAAGTCGAAACGGTTCGACGGGGTTTGCAGCCAGCCCTCGAAGGCCATCTGCTCACCGACGTGGTGCAGCGCCGCCCGGACCTGCGCTTTCCTCTGCCCGACCGCATGCCAGACCGGCTGCGGGGGCGGCGGGTCACCCATGTCGGGCGTCGCGCGAAGTTTATTCTGATCGAGCTGGATAACGGCGATGTGCTGATCGTCCATCTCGGCATGTCGGGCCGGATGACAATCCATGACGGCACCCCGCCGCCGGTGGATCGGCATGATCATGTGGAGTTCCTGACCGACGCCGGCGTTACGATCCGCTTCAACGACGCGCGGCGTTTCGGGATGATCGACCTGGTTGCCGGTGCGGCGCTTGCCGCCCATCCGATGTTGGCTGGGCTGGGACCGGAACCGCTGGGCAACGAGTTCAGCGAGGCCATGCTGTCGACGGCGCTGGCCGGGCGGCGCACGCCGATCAAGTCGGCGTTGCTGGACCAGCGCCTGGTTGCGGGGCTGGGCAACATATATGTCTGCGAGGCCTTGTGGCATGCCGGTATTTCGCCCCGGCGCAGCGCCCATACGATCCCAGGCGCGCGGGCGGGCCGCCTGGTTCCCGCGATCCGCGAGGTGCTGGAAGCGGCGATTGCGGCCGGCGGCTCCAGCCTGCGCGACTATGTGCAGACCAGCGGCGAACTTGGCTATTTCCAACATGCCTGGCGCGCCTATGGCCGAGAGGACGAACCCTGCGGCCGTGCGGGGTGTGCGGGGACAATCCGGCGGATCACCCAGTCCGGCCGCTCCACTTTCTACTGTGCACTGCATCAAAGATAATGTGCAGGGCGCAACGATGATGCTATAGCAGGCCCATGCGACGGATTGTGGTCATAATTGTCTCTCTCCTGGCGCTGCTGGCGACGGTTTTGCCGGCCGGCGCCCAGGTTTTTTTCGAGCTGCTGGAAGACGTACCGGTCATGCCGGCTCTTTCTCCCGTGGCCGATGCGGGCATCGTATTCGACGCGCCGTCGGGGCGTATTGTCGAGGCCTACGCGATCGGCGCGACAGACCGGCGATCGGTCCTCGACTTTTACCGCGCGACACTGCCGCAGCTTGGCTGGCGGACCGACGCCGGCAACGTTTTTATGCGGGAGTCGGAGGCGCTGAAGATCGATTTTTTCGGACCGGACGGTGAAATCACCGTGCGTTTCACGGTGGCGCCCGCGACCCCTGGTGGTTGACCGGCCGCAGCCGAACAGACACCAACTTTTAAGGAAAAGACGGAACGATGTCCTTCGAGAATATCATCGTGGAAAAGCGTGAGGCTGTCGGTCTCATCGCCCTGAATCGCCCGCAAGCGCTTAACGCGCTGTGCAACGCGCTGATTGCCGAGCTCGGCGAGGCGCTCGACGATATGGAAACCGACGATGCCATCGGCTGCGTCGTGCTGACCGGTTCCGACAAGGCCTTCGCCGCTGGCGCCGACATCAAGGAGATGCAGTCCCAATCCTATATGAATGCCTATCTGGCGGACTTCATTACCACCGGCTGGGAGCGTGTCACCACCTGCCGCAAGCCGATCATCGCGGCGGTGGCCGGTTATGCGCTGGGCGGCGGTTGCGAAGTGGCGATGATGTGCGACGTCATCCTGGCGGCCGACACGGCGAAATTCGGCCAGCCCGAAATTACTATCGGCACAATCCCCGGTTCCGGCGGCAGCCAGCGCCTGACCCGCGCGGTCGGCAAGTCGAAAGCCATGGAGATGATCCTGACCGGCCGCATGATGGATGCCGAGGAGGCGGAACGCGCCGGACTGGTCAGCCGGATCATTCCGGCCGGTGACCTGGTCGAGGAAGCCATGAAGACGGCGGCGAAGATCGCCTCGATGTCGCTGCCCAGCGTCATGATGGCCAAGGAGGCGGTGAATCGCGCCTTCGAGACGACGCTCTCCGAGGGCGTGCGCTTCGAGCGCCGCCTGTTCCATTCCACCTTCGCGACCGACGACCAGAAGGAAGGGATGGCCGCCTTCGTCGAGAAGCGTAAACCGGTTTTCAGGAACCGCTGATCTTATCGTGCTTTTCGGTCTTTGGAGGGTTGACGGCGGGTCCGGACCCCTATATAAACCGCCGCCTTGAACGATATTCTCTAAATGTTCGGAACGGATATATGGCTCACCATCAATCGGCCAAAAAGCGGATTCGCCAGACCAAGCGACGGACCGAGGTCAATCGCAACCGGGTCAGCAGGGTCCGCACCTATGTCAAGAAGTTCGACCTGGCGATCGCCAGTGGCGACAAGGCGGCGGCGGAATCGGCGTTCCGCGAGGCGATGCCGGAAATGCAACGCGGCGTCACCCAGGGTGTCCTGCACCGCAACACCGTCTCGCGCAAAATCTCGCGTATGTCGGCCCGGGTCAAGGCGCTCGGATAAGCCTGTCGACTGCATAAAAGTAGGGCATTTCGATCGTGCCGCGGTCCCTCGGGAGCGCGGCATTTATTTTTGCAAATTTCTTTCGCACCCTTTCTTCTGGAAATTCAATCGGCTGGCAGGAGTCGGAAATTTTTTTTGCGATGTTCCCTATTCGGTCACATTGCATCTATCGAAAACCACCGATACATTAGACCCGGTCATGAGGGGCGGATAACAAGGTACACAAAGTACTCATCGCCATAAAT
>CAXMQC010000544.1:0-3125 GCA_964195285.1 Akkermansiaceae bacterium | reverse complement strand
GCTGATCCCACTGTTTGCCCTCGGGCCACGCCACGACATTGCGGACATATTCTTCCTCGACGGTGCTCAAGCCCTGCAAGGCGAGCGGGCCGAACACGGCCTGGGCCCCCGGGTCGACCTGCACCGTCACGGTCATCTCGGCGGTATCGTGGTCGACGACGGCCTTGCGGTCCGCAATGGCCGCCTTGGGGCGCCCGGTGCGGTGCAGATGGTCGAGCAACGCCTGTTCGATCGCAATGATATCCTCGCCACGCGCCGGCATGCCCTCGACAAAGCCAAGTTCGCGGCCGTCGGGCAGCAACGATTCGGCGCCGGCGTGGCCGCCCACGGGCACAATATCGTATTTCGTCACCGCGTACCGGGCGCCTGGAGATATCTTCAAGACGACCGTGACCGGATCCGACTCCAGATCGGTCTCGGGCTGCACGGCCCCGCCGTAATAGCCTTCCGCGCGCAGTACGGAGCCCAAACCCTCGACATCGCCGGCCACCCTGCGTCGCAAGGCGGCTCGGCTGGCCGGCGCCTGCTCGCGCAGCGCGATCAGTTGTGAGGTCGCCTCCATCGTGTCACGCAGGCCGGGGTCGATTTCACCCTCGATCGCAACGTCATAGGCGATGCCATCACCGCCGGAGCCGGGCAGGGGCAGCGACAGGCCGTTGCCGTTCTCGCCGCCACATCCGGCAAGCAATACAACGGTCGCCACAAAGAAAATATTTGTAATAGAATGACGCATGATCCTGCGGCATCTTGGCGCAATGGTGCGGCAAATCAAGGGCTTAATTGTGGCGCCCTTCCGCCAAACCACCAATTGAAAGCCGCAACGCCGATCACGAATTCATGCGACGGCAGAATCGCCAAATAGAAGGCCAAACCCAGCAGCACCGGCCGCCAGCCGATGCCCTGCCGGTCGACCGTCCCCGGCCCGGCGTACCGCGTCCAGGCCGCCTCGCCGCAGCGTCTGCGGCGGCGATCAACCAGCATCGGCGCGAAGGCGGCGAAGCCCAGGAAAACGCCGAAAAACAACAGCGCGGCAAGGTCGCCATTGGCGATGAGATGCGCCGCGGCCCATAGCATCAGTGCCCAGGGGATCGGATGGCGGGTAATACCAAGGAGCGTTGATAAAAACCCATTTGACTGGTTACCCTTGTCCGCTGGTCAGGCGTGGTTCGCGCCGTGGCGCCGCGCGCCACAAGCGGGCCACAACGCAGCCAGCGGTCAAGGGAAACCGGCCTCCGGTGGGGCTTCGCGGTCCGCCGGGTGCGTTGCGGCGCTTGCCCGATGCGGGTGCATCGCGCGTCGAGCCGCGCCTGCCCGGGCGGGCCGTCAAGCCCCATCCAATGGGGCTTTATCAACGCTCCTTGGTATAACCATCAAAATGCCAGGCGCCGGATTGTCGCAGGCCGGTAACCGATCGCCGCGCCGTCATCAAATGGGTCTTTATCCGCGAGCTTGGGTATTAGGGCGTTGTCAGGCCGGCAATAAACGGGATCCAGGCCACCGGCATGACGATTGGCGGGACGGCCCGAAAGAGGCCAAGCGGTGGCCAGAGCTCGACATAGGGCGTCTGCCAATACCCCCAGTACACGGCGGCGAGGCCAATCAGCGAAAACACCCCATGCAAGGCCCCGTAACCGCCACGGCCGATCCGTGCGATCAGGGGCTCGCGTATGCCGTGCTGCGAGATCGCCATATGGCTGGCGACGAAGGCGATCAGCATGACAACGAGCGGCGCGAAACCTCTCACTGCAGGATATCAAAAAGGAAATCGGGAAGGATCGGTTTCCCCGCCCATGCATGGAGGAAGGGCATCGCAAGATAAAGGACCGTCCCGCCGGCAAGCCGGGCCCAGCCGATGCCGCGCCAGTCGATCGGGCGGCGCCCCTGAATCGCGGCCAGAAACGGCGTCACCGAAGTGGTCATGACGACCGGGCCCCAGTCTGACCCCATCGCCACATGCCGCCGGTGATCGATATGCGCCATGCCGCCCAGCGCCAGGACGGCCATGCCGCCGAACAGGACCAGGCCGGCCGCGTCCCCGCTGGCCGCAATATGGCCGATCGCCCACAGGGTGACGCCCCACAGGAAGGGGTGGCGGGTGATCGTCGTTATGCCGGAAATCGCGTCGGGTTCGCCCGCCATGCCTTCACCGCCGACCACGGTAATTGAACGGCTCGTCAGCCCGGCGACCGCCAGAATGCAGGCAAACGGCATCACCACGACCGGCAGATTGGCCAGCGCCATCCCGGCCTGCCACAGCGCGATTTCCGGCGCCGCCCGGTAGGCCATGACGGTCCATGCCATCGATGCAATCGCGATCAGCGAATAGAAGGCGCGAAACCCGGTCTCGCCGAGCGCCGCGACGGCGCGATTGCGGATATTGACGCTGGACAAAATGAAATGGCCGCCAACAAAACAGGCGACGGCCAGCGACAAGCCTTCGATGGTTCCCATCATCGCATGATTATCGCGCCGGCGTCGCGGCGCGTCCAGCCCTGGGAGTCTGGTCCGAAACTAATTGGCGCCGCCAATCACGTCCCCGAAAAACGGGCATTTTCACGGATCTTCTTCAAAGCGCCTTACAGTGCCGGTTCGGGAACGCCGGCCTGGCGGCATGAAGCCACCACGGTATTACGCAACAGCACCGCGATGGTCATCGGGCCGACGCCGCCGGGCACCGGCGTAATGGCGGCGGCGTTTTTCCGCGCGCCCGCAAAATCCACGTCGCCCACCAGTTTCGGCCTGTCGCCGCCGGTATCAATCCGGTTGATGCCGACATCTATGACCGCCGCACCCGGCTTGACCCAGTCGCCCTTGATCATTTCCGGCCGTCCGACGGCGGCGACCAGGATATCGGCGCGGCGGCACACGTCCGCCAGATCGCGGGTGCGCGAATGGGCGATTGTCACCGTGCAATGCGCCCCCAACAGAAGCTGCGCCATCGGCTTGCCGACGATGTTGGAACGCCCCACGATTACGGCCTCCAAGCCGGAAAGGTCGCCCAGCCGATCCTGCAGCAGCATCAGGCAGCCGAGCGGCGTACAGGGCACCATGGCCTTGCCGCCCGTCGCCAGCCGGCCCGCATTGATGACATGGAAACCGTCGACATCCTTGGCCGGATCGATGGC
>CAXMQC010000543.1:0-7149 GCA_964195285.1 Akkermansiaceae bacterium | reverse complement strand
GGTCAGGGTTATGCCGGCCTGCCCCACCAATTAACCGATTTGATCGGTGAAGCGGTTGCGCATCGCGGATTTTCATACCTGCATATCCTGTCGCCCTGCGTCACCTTCGACAAGACGGAAATGACCTATTCCAACCTGGATGTCCGGGTTCGCGACCTGCCCGCCGACCATGACCCGTCGGACCGCTTGGCGGCGATGGCAGAGGCGACCCGCGTGGACGCCCCGGCGATGGGTCTTTTCTACCGCGAAGAGCGCGCGACCCTGGCCGACGGAATGGACGACATCATCGCCCAGGCCAGCGCCAAGACGCCGGCAAAACGGAAAAAAGCCTAAAACTGAACGTTTTTTCATGCTGGCCAAGCCGCGGCCGGACGGCTCGAATGGGGGGTCGCGAATCGCACAATCGTGACAGCATCGACCTCGCGTTTCGGTGTAAGTTGTGGCAATGGCCAGACCTCAGAATTTGACCACCAATCGATCAACGTCCGGGAAAGGTGCGATGAAAAACAGCAAACTCCTGCCGGTCGGATTGACGGGATCCCTGCTGATGGCGCTCTGTTGCTTTACCCCGGCGCTGGTGCTGTTGCTGGGGGCGTTGGGCCTGTCGACGTTTGTTGGCTGGTGGCTCGACCTGATCCTGTTTCCGGCGATGGCGATCTTCATGGCGATTGCCGCCTACGGGTTCTACCAGCGAAAGCGCGCCAGCGAGCGGGCTGCCGCCGAAGCCGAAAATGACTGAGTTTAAGGCGAAATGGTAAGAATGGATCGATGCAGCATGTAACGTCAAAACGGTTTGCCGCGGGGATCGGCGTGGCGTTGCTAAGCTTCGTCTTGCTGGGCACGGTGGCCGCGCTGTGGGCCAACCCGTTCTTCGTGCGCATGACGCCGGCCGGCGGCTGGGAGATCGCCATGCTGGGCGCGATGTCGGCGATTTCCGGAATCTTTGTCGCCATCCGCCGGCCCTTCTGTTCGGTCAAGGGCGCGGGCGCCGGCGGCATCCTTGCCTTCCTGGGCGTGGCTTGCCCGGTCTGCAACAAGGTCCTGCTGTTGCTGTTCGGCGGGGAACTCCTGATGACCTATTTCGAGCCGGTGCGCATCTATGTTGCCGTGGCCGGCGCCCTGCTGATCGGCTGGGTCACGCTGCGCGAATATATGCTGAACCGCCGTAATGTGACGCCAGCGCCCGCCGAGTGACGGCTCAAGCTTTCAGAACGCCGCGCCGGACCTGATCCTGTTCCATCGATTCGAAAAGCGCGCGGAAATTCCCCTCGCCGAACCCTTCGTCGCCCTTGCGCTGGATCAGCTCGAAGAAGATCGGCCCGATCACGGTATCGGTGAAAATTTGCAGCAGCCGTCCGCCGTCTTCCGTCGGCGCGCCATCCATCAGGATTCCGTTTTGCTGGAGCCGTTCGACCGATTCGCCATGGCCGGGGAGGCGCCCGTCGAGCGCCTTGTAATAGCTGTCGGGGGGCGGCGCCATGAAGCCGACGCCGCGCGCCTTCAGCGCTTCGACCGCGGCGAAGATATCGTCGGTCGCCAGCGCCACATGCTGGATGCCCTCGCCGTGATAATCGCGTAGGAATTCCTCGACCTGCGACTTGTCGTCGGACGATTCGTTGACCGGAATGCGGATTTTGCCGCAGGGGCTGACCATGGCCCGCGACTTGATGCCGGTGAGCTTGCCCTCGATATCGAAATAGCGCAGTTGCCGGAAATTGAAGATGCGCTCGTAATACTCCGCCCATTCGTCCATATGCCCGCGATGCAGATTGTTGGTCAAATGGTCGATGCCGGTCAGCCCGACGCCCTTTGCGGGTTCATCCAGCGGTTCGAAATCGATGTCATAGATGCTGCCGGATGGGCCATAGCGGTCCACCAGATAGATCAGGCTGCCGCCGATGCCGCGGATCGCCGGAATATTCAGCTCCATCGGCCCTACATTGCTTTCTACCGCCTCGGCGCCCAGCGAGACCGCGCGGCGCATCGCCGCCCCGGAATCGGCGACCCGAAAGGCGACGGCGCAGGCCGACGGGCCATGCGCCTCGGCGAAACGCTGGCCGAAGCTGTCGGGTTCGGCATTGACGACGAAATTAACGTCGCCTTGCCGGTACAGCGTGACCTTCTTGGCGCGGTGGCGCGCCGCCCTGGTGAAGCCGATCTGGGTAAATAGCCGGTCGAGGTCTTCCGGGTTCGGCGAGGTATATTCGACGAACTCGAACCCGTCCGTGCCCATCGGATTGATCTCGGTAATCGCCGGCGCGTCGGCGCCGCCTGCTGCATAACCCATCTCTCACTCTCCTGCATTTTTGAGCTGGCATAATACGCTGAATCTGATGGGTTATTCGTGCGAAAATAGGTTAAATTGCCTATAATCACGCATGTTTCATGCACAAATGGAGTAATTATGCTATAATCATGCAATGATCGAACTGGACGCCTTTGATCTGAATATTTTGCGCGCGCTGCAGGGCGATGCGCGCTTGTCCAACGTCGCACTGTCGGAGCGGGTCAATCTGTCGCCGTCGCAATGTTCGCGCCGCCTGCTGCGGCTCGAGCGCGACGCGGTGATCGCCGGTTATGAGGTGCGGCTCGATCAGGCCGCGTTGGGGCTGGATGTGATCGCGCTGGTCCATGTGTCGCTGGAACGCCAGGGCGAGGCGCCGGCCGCCCGGTTTCATGACGCGATCCTGGCCATGCCGGAAGTGCTGGAATGCCTGCTGGTCACCGGTGACGCCGATTACCAATTGCGGGTGATTGCGCCGACACTGCAAGCGTTTTCCCGCTTCGTGCTGGATCAATTGATGAAGCTGTCCGGCGTCGCCTCTATCCGCTCTTCAATCGTGTTGGACTCGGTCAAGCCGATGCGGCCGCTGCCGTTGACGCGCACCACAAGCATCGCTTAGATGCGCCGCGCGCCGGGCGGGCGCGTTGGCCGTGAGGGAGGGACATGGAGGCCGGGTTGTCGATCCTGCCGCTGGTGCTGGTGCTGGTTCTGCTGGCCACAAGGCGCGTCACGCTGGCCTCGGCGGGACTGGTCGCGCTGGCGGCCACCCTGCCCGCGGTGATCTATTTGCGCGGCGTGGACCGGCTCGCCGGGTTCCTGTGGATCGAAAGCCTGAAAGGCGCCTGGGTTTCCTGGCAGGGACTTTCGGTGATCTTCGCCGGGGTGATGCTGCATCAGGTCCTGCACCGCCGGCCGGCCAGGAAAGCGGCAAAAGATACCAATATCGACATCCATCGCGATGCCTTCGCGGCCGCCTTCCTGTTCGGCGTTTTCGTCGAGACCGCGGTCGGCTTTGGCGTCGGCACAATTGTCGCGGTGGTCGGGCTGGTGCGGTTGGGGCTGTCAGGCCCGGCCGCCGCGGCGCTTTCGGTATTCAGTCAGATTCTGGTGCCGTGGGGCGCGATGGCGGTCGGCACCGGCATCGGCGCGGGTTTGCTCGGGGTCGAGGTGACGGCGCTAGGTACGCGGACGGCCGAGGTCACGGCGATGACGCTGCCGTTCCTAATGCCTTTCTTCTGGGGCTTGTTACGTAACGCTGGCGTGACGCTGCGGCCGGTGAACATCGCCATCGATAGCCTGCTGATCCTGGCGATGGGCGGGCTGCTGATCGCGGTCAATCGCTATCTGGCGGTCGAGTTGGGCGGACTGCTGGCGCCGGGCATCCTGGCCGTCGTGGTGATGGCGCCGCGGCTGTTGCGGAGCCGTGCCTACACAGTGACACTAGTTGGCAATATATGGCCATATCTGTTACTGGCGGGCTCATTGTTGGCGACCCGGCTGATTCCCGGCGCTCCCGGGTTGCTGCATTCGGTGCTGGATCTGCGGCCCTTCGAGGGCATGCCCGCCTTCCCCGTCCTTTATCACGCCAGCTTCTGGCTGCTGGTTAGCGCCATTGTTGCCGCCCCGGCGAGCGTCTGGCGTGGCGGGTTGCGGCCGCTGCTGCGCGACAGCCTGGTCATGTCGCGCACACCCTTGCTGGTCACCCTGTATTTCGTGGTGCAGGCACAATGGATGCTGGAATCGGGGGCGGCCGGGGCGCTGGGCGCGGCCTGGCATCAACTGGCGGGCGATCTGTCGGTGCTTGCCGCACCGCTGTTCTCGGCCTCGATCGCCGCCCCGTCGGGCAGCAACACCGCCGCGATCGCGATGATGTTGCCGGTCATGGCGCCGATCGCCGTGCAGACCGGGCTTCCGATGCTGACCGTGGTGGCCGCCCAGAACATCGCCGGCGGCCTGTCGACCATGCTGTCGCCGGGCCGCATCGCGCTGGCCGCCGGCCTCGTCGGATTGCAGGGCCAGGAAACAATCGTCTCCCGCCAGATGCTGCCGGTAACGGCGGCGATCCTTGGCGCGCCGATCCTGGTTCTGGCGATCCTGGTATTCCTGTGATTGTCGTCGATTTCGATTGATCGCCGTTCGAAATTGGGCGAAAGATTGGGTGAGCATTGAAAAGGAGCGGGACATGTCCCTGAAAGCTGTTGAGGCGGGCGCGGTGCCCATGGACGAGGTCGAGCGCCAGGGGCGCATTGATCTCGCGGCGATGTTCCGCATTGCCGTGCGCTACAATTGGCATGAAGGCATCGCCAATCATTTCAGCCTGGCGATCTCCGAGGACGGCAAGCGGTTCCTGATGAATCCGCAGGGCTGCCACTGGTCGCGTATCCGGGCCAGCGACCTGTTGCTGCTGGATGCCGACGGGTCGGACGATGTGATCGGCCAGGGCGCCGGCAAGGCCGAGCCAACGGCCTGGCATATCCATTCCAAGATTCATGCGGGCAACCCGAAGGCGCGCTGCGTGCTGCATTCCCATATGTTTTATGCCACGACGCTGGCCTGCCTGAAGGGCTATCGCCTGCAGATGATCGACCAGAACTCCATGCGTTTTTACAATCGCATCGCATACGACGAAAATTTCAGCGGTATCGCGCTTGACGGTGGTGAAGGAAAGCGCATCGGCGAGACGGTCGAGAAGGACAAGGGCGTATTGTTCATGGCCAATCACGGCGTCGCCGTGGTGGCGGAGACCGTGGCGCTGGCCTTCGACGAAAACTACTATCTCGAGCGCGCTTGCAAGCTGCAAGTCTTGGCCCTGTCGACCGGGCGGGAGATGAATGTGGTCTCCGACGAGGTCGCCGAGCAGACCTGCCGCCAGTGGATGGGCTATCCGATGGAAACAGCCCAGGACCATTTCGACGAAATGAAGGCAATTCTCGACAAGGAAGAACCCGACTACAGGGATTGATTTTTGCCTCGGGAGGAAGATCGCCATGGACAACGTCAGCTTGACCCGCATGGAAGACGGCACCAAGGAAGATTACACGTACGTCACTGAATTGGAGAACACGTACACCGGCAACGTCGCCGACCGGATTCTCACCTATTTCCGCGGGTTGGACCAGACGTTTGAGGGGTACGCCGTCACCCGCCAGCAGCATGCCTTGCAAACCGCGACCCGCGCCCTGCGGGACGGGGCGGATGAGGAAATCGTGGTTGCCGCCCTGCTGCACGACATCGGCGACGCCTTGGCCTCAAGCAATCACGGCGAGCTCGCGGCGTCGATCCTGCGGCCGTACGTGTCCGCGGAAACCTATTGGATCGTCAAGCATCACGGCATCTTCCAGGCCTATTATTACGCCCACCTTCTGGGCGGCGACCGCGATGCCCGAAACCGCTATCGCGACCACCCCTGTTACCGGGCGACCGTCGATTTCTGCCACAACTGGGACCAGGTTTCCTTCGACCCGGAGTACGACAGCATGACGCTGGCGCAATTCGAGCCGATGGTACGGCGCATCTTCGCGCGGGTGCCGTTCCAGTACGATCGGAAGTAGGGGCCGGCTACTCCACCGAGCTGACCATATAGCCCTTGGCTTCCAGCAGGGCAAGAACGCCTTCGTCGCCGGGCAGGTGCAGGGCGCCGACGGCGATCAGCGCATTGCCCTGGTCCAGCAACCCGGTTATGCGCTCGGCCATGCGGTGGTTGCGGTCCTCGATCAGGCGGCCCATGAATTCATCCACCAGATTGGGCGAATCGGTCACCGGCAAATCCATCGCGGTGTCGTAAAGTCCACCAAGATCACCGGCCAGCCAAGCCTTGCGAAGCGCGGTGAACTGGGCCTCGACCTGGGGCTGCATCTCAAGCGTCAAATCCAGCATCGCCAATTGGTCGGCCTCGCTATAGTCGGCGAACAACGCAAGCTGCTCGGCTATCGTCTCGATGCCATAGACCGCGATGCCACGGTCCTCCGCATGCTGCCGCAAAACATTGTCCAGCATCGGCGCGCCCGTGGCCTGGCGTTGCAACTCCGACGGCGGCAGGCTGAAAAGCATGGTCACGGCCCAGGGGCGGAATTGTTGCAGCGCTTCGCGCGGCATGCCGTATACCGCGCCGACCGCCGTAATCCGGCCCATGCGATCCGGCCCGGCGATATCGCCCAGTACGCGCCCGTCGGTCAGGACCATGGCCTCGCCCATCGCCATGGTGGCGGCGTCGTCCAGCACCAGCTCCACGGTGACGCTGTCGACCGCGTTCATCACATCGGCCAGGGCCGGCCAGGGGGTGGCGACCGCGGGATCGGCCGAATGCATCGTGCCCACCAGAAAAGAGGGCGCCGCGCCGGCCGCCTCGACCATCCACAGCCGACCCTGCGAATAGGGCAGGTCCTGGGCCGCCGCCGGCGCCGCCACGATTAGCATGGCGATGCAGCACAGGGCGGCCTGCAACAGGACTGGGCGGACATAACGGCTAAACAAGGCGGCCATGGTGGCGTCTCCACGAAGGTTGGATCGCGGGAATATTTTCATGGAAACCCTACCATGGGATTAACGCCGCCGGTTGGACAGCCTGTAAGTTTGGGCCTATCTTTTTCGCGGTCAGCGGATCGAAACGGAAAACGACGATGGATTGCCTGATCATCCTGCACAAAACGGCCCCTATGCCAGTCACCGACTTGAAAAATACTTACCTGGCGCCGCAGTGAGCGCATCCGGACGCAGCCTCGTCACGCGTTGGGCCGCCAACGGGGCGCTGGCTGGCGCCGGCTCGGCCGGAATTTTGATGTGGGTCGACCGGGTGCAAATCGGCGAGCTGAAGAATCTGGCGTTTTATCTGCTGCCGGGCCTGATCTTCGGATTGGTTGTCGCGC
>CAXMQC010000542.1:0-6308 GCA_964195285.1 Akkermansiaceae bacterium | reverse complement strand
CGTCTACGGGCCCGCGCAGCGGCCCGAGATGGCGATCCACAAGTTCACCGATCTTCTGGCCCGCCACGAGACCATCCCGATGTACGGAGACGGCGCGAGCCGGCGCGACTACACCTACGTTGACGACATCGTCGACGGCATCGAAGCCACGCTGGATCTCGCGCCCGATTTCGAGATCCTGAATCTGGGTGGCGCCGAGACCACCCGGCTGTCGGATCTGGTGCGGTGGATCGCCGCTGAGCTTGCCGTCGAGCCACGGATCGAGTATCTTCCCGACCAGCCCGGCGACGTTCCGATCACCTACGCCGACGTGTCCAAGGCGCAGCGAATTCTGGGCTACTCGCCGAGGGTTCCGATCCGCGAAGGTCTCCACCGTTTCGTCACCTGGTACCGCCAACAGCGCCCCTGAGCCACCCTCGGCACGGGACGTGCCGTAGACACCGACTCGCACCATGAAGATCTGCGTCGTAGGCAGCGGCTATGTAGGCCTGGTCACGGGTGCCTGCCTGTCCGATTTCGGCATGCAGGTGACCGGCGTCGATAAGGACGAGGCGAAAATCGCCCAACTCAAGGCCGGCGGGATCCCGATCTACGAGCCCGGTCTCGAAACCCTGGTCGCCGGCAACGCCGCCGCCGGCCGCCTGAGCTTCACCACCGAGCTCCCCGAGGCGGTGGCCAACGCGGAAGCGGTGTTCATCGCGGTCGGCACGCCACCGCGCCAGGACGGCTCCGCAGATCTCACTTTCATCGAGCAGGTGGCAACGTCCATCGGCCAGCATCTCAACGGCTACAAGGTCATCGTGACCAAGAGCACGGTGCCGATCGGCACCGGCCAGATGATCGAAGAGACCGTCCGCGACCGCGCCGGTGACCATCCGTTCGCGGTGGTGAGCAACCCCGAGTTCCTGCGTGAAGGCTCCGCCATCGAAGACTTCATGCGGCCGGACCGGGTGGTCATCGGCACATTGAGCGAGCGCGCGCAGGATGTCATGCGTGAGCTTTACAGACCGCTCTATCTCACCGAGACGCCCATTTTGTTCACCTCGCGCCAGACTGCCGAGCTTACCAAATATGCCGCCAACAGTTTCCTCGCGGTTAAGGTCACCTTTATCAACGAGATCGCCGATTTGTGCGAGAAGGTTGGCGCCGATGTACAGGACGTATCCCGCGGCATCGGGTTCGACGGCCGCATAGGATCGAAGTTTTTGCATGCCGGCCCGGGATATGGCGGGTCGTGCTTTCCCAAGGATACGGTGGCGCTGGTGCGCACAGCCGAGCAAGTCGGCGCGCCGGTGCGAATCGTCGAGACGGTCGTCGGCATCAACGACGCCCGCAAGAAGGTGATGGCCGACAGGGTAATCGACGCCTGCGGCGGTTCGGTGGCGGGCCGGGAAATTGCCATCCTGGGTCTGACATTCAAACCCAATACCGACGACATGCGCGAGGCCCCCAGCCTGGAGATCGTGCCGGCGCTTCAGGCCGCGGGGGCGACGGTTCGCGCCTTCGACCCCGAAGGCATGAATGTGGCGGAAAAACTACTGGACGGCGTCACCTGGTGCGCGGACGCCTACCAGGCCATGGAAGGCGCCGACGCAGTCGTCATTATCACAGAATGGAACCAGTTCCGGCTGCTCGACCTGAAGCGCGCCAAGTCGCTGATGAAGCAGCCGGTAATGGTGGATTTGCGCAATATATACAAACCAACTGAAATGGCCGCGGCCGGGTTCCGATACTTTTCGATCGGCCGCCCATCCGGCGGGGGAGGCTGACATGAGCGGCACGGGATATCGCTTCGACCCGGTAATCCTGCGCGAGTATGATATCCGCGGCGTCGTCGGCGAGACCTTGGGCGCGGCGGATGCCCGCGCGCTGGGCCGCACCCTGGGATCGATCGTCGCCAGGCAGGGCGGCAGGTTCGTTGCCGTCGGTTACGATGGCCGGCTGACCTCGCCAGAGCTCGAAGCCGCCCTGGCCGAGGGAATTGCCGATTGCGGGTTGGTTGCGGTCAGGATCGGCCTGGGGCCGACGCCGGCGCTGTATTTCGCCACCCATTTACTGGACGCCGATGCCGGCATCATGATTACGGGATCGCATAATCCGCCTTCGCATAACGGTTTCAAAATTGTGCTTGGCGGCAAGGCGTTCTGGGGCGAAGACATTCAGCGGCTGGGCGTGCAAGCGGCCGCCGGCGACTGGGTCGAGGGTATCGGACGCAGCATGCGCGCCGACATTACGGGGGCCTATGTGGCGCGTTTGCTGTCCGGTTACCGGTCGGACCGGGAACTTACCGTCGTGTGGGATCCCGGCAACGGTGCCGCCGGCGAGGTGGTGCAGGCGGTCGTGCGCGATTTGCCTGGCCGCCATATTCTTCTCAACGAAAATATCGACGGAACATTTCCCGCCCACCACCCGGACCCGACGGTCGAGGCCAATCTCGAGCAGTTGAAGGCGGCGGTCGCGGAACATGGCGCCGACATTGGCGTCGGTTTCGACGGCGACGGCGACCGGGTCGGCGCTATTGACGGGCATGGCCGTGTCGTCTGGGGCGATCAGATTTTGTCGATTCTGGCGGCCGACCTGCTGCCGCGTTATCCGGGCGCCGCGATCCTCGCAGACGTGAAGGCGAGCCAGGTGCTGTTCGACGAGATCGACAGGCTGGGCGGTAAGGCGGTAATGGCGCCGACCGGCCATTCGATCATCAAGACCCGCATGGCGGAATTGGATGCGCCGCTGGCCGGCGAGATGAGCGGCCATATTTTCTTCGCCGATGGCTATTACGGTTTCGATGACGGTGTCTATGCCGCCATCCGGTTGCTCAATGCCGTCGCCGCCTCGGGCAAATCTTTGGGCGCGCTTCGCGACGCGCTGCCCCAGGTCGTCAATACGCCGGAAATCAGGATCGACGTGTCGGAGGAACGGAAGTTCGCCGTCGTCGACGAAACCCGCGACAGGCTCGCCGGCATGTCGGGCGTTTCGGTCAACGATCTCGACGGGGTGCGGGTTACCAATGCGGATGGCTGGTGGCTGATGCGCGCATCCAACACCCAGAACGCCCTGGTGGTTCGGTGCGAGGCCGCGGATGAAGGCGCTCTGGAGCGCCTGAAAAATCAAGTGCGCGGACAGCTGCGCGAAAGTGGCGTGGAGCCGCCGGAGTTTTAGGTTCAATCAGCTTATTTCAAAATTGGCCGACACCGGGCCGGTGCCGCGCCCACCAACGTGGGCAATGCTCTAATGATCAAGACGGCTGGTTTTGAACTCGCCATCCTCACCAACCGCGAGACAGGGGATGTCGTTGTCCGCGAGACGCCGGCAGGCATTTCGCGCTTGAATTTCCGTCATTCCAACCAGCCGGGCCCGGTAATGCCGCAATCCGCCCCGGGTTGTCTGTGACAGCGAAAGCCGGGTTCCGTTCAGCAATTCCGGTAATTTTTCTCTCGCCATGTTGGCGGCATCTTCGGCCGATGGTGTCGTGGAATAGGCGCCGACCTGGACCGCCCACCCCTTGGCGATTGTTGATCCGGATTGTTGGCTCTTCGAGGCCACGGTCACGGCCGCCGGTGTGCCGGGTCTGCGAGACCCGCTTCGCCTGGCAATTTTCCTCGGGCTGGCCGCGTCTCGGATGGCGATCGTCAACGCCTGTTCCCCGGTCGGATTAGCAATATAGGACAGGTCGTGCGACGCCGCCGGCATTGGGTCGGCGGCAAGTTGCTCGAATCCATAATCCAGCAAGGTCGTCATGGTCCAGTCGCGGATGCCGGGGGTCTTGCTGCCGAGAGCCACGGCGATAACGCGCTGCCCGTCTCGTTCGGCCGACCCAACAAGATTGTATCCCGACTGCCTGATATAGCCGGTCTTGATGCCGTCCGCGCCCTTATAGGTGGAAAGCAGCGGATTATGGTTGGCGTAACGCCGGCCTTGCCATGAAAAACTGCGTGTCGCGAATTGTTTGTAATAGTCCGGATGATCGCGCAGCAACGCGATGGCCAGCCGACCCATGTCGCGCGCCGTGGTGAACTGGTCGTCGTCATGCAGTCCCGATGCGTTTCTGAAAATCGTGTCCGCCATGCCCAGTTTCCGCGCTCTCCGGGTCATGGCGCGGGTGAAATCGCTTTCGGCGTCCGCCATCGCCTCGGCCAACACGACCGCGGCGTCATTGGCCGATTTTGTGATCAGCGCCAGGATCGCATCCCTGGCCAGGATCGTCGTGCCCTCTATCAATCCCAGTTTGGATGCGGGTTGTGACGCGGCATGGCGCGAAACCTCAAGCGCCTGGTCTAGCTTCAGCCGGTTTTTCCTCAGCGCCTCGAACGTCATATAGAGGGTCATCATCTTGGTCAGCGAGGCGGGATGGAGATGGTCGTTTTCCTGATAGGAATACAGAATGTCCCCGGTGTGTGCGTCCAGAACCAGTGTTGCGTCCTGGGCTCGCGCCGCCCCGGCCGCCGCCAGCATGCAGGCCATCAGCAGAAAAACCGACACTTGTTTGCGCAATGCAATGAAGGCCCTAGTGCTTGCGGCTATGCCACGCAGGGCGGAAATCCCGCCGTCTGGCCGGTTGATCATTCGTCCCATTTTCCTTGTCCGAGCGAATGGAAAGGTCATCCGCCCCAAGAAACCTAATGATAATTGGTTAACAAATGTTTGGTGGCGGGGCGCCAGCAATCGCCGGCGGTATGTTTGCAACATTATACCAAGGAGCGCTGATAAAGACCCATTTGATGGGGTTTCGCGGCCCGCCCGGGCAGGCGCGGCTCGAAGCGCGATGCCACCGCATCGGGCAAGGGCAGCAACGCACCCGGCGGGCCGCGAAGCCCCACCGGAGGCCGGGTCCCTTGATCGCTGGCTGCGTTGTGGCCCGCTTGTGGTGCGCGGCGCCACGGCGCGAACCACGCCTGACCAGCGGACAAGGGAAACCGGTCAAATGGGTGTTTATCAACGCTCCTTGGTATTAGGTCCAAACGACAAAAGGCCGCCATCGGCATGGCGGCCCGTCAATATCGCCAGACAGCCTGGCGATTATTTGATTTTCGCTTCCTTGAAGGTCACATGCTTGCGTACGACAGGGTCGTATTTCCTGAACGCCAGCTTCTCGGTCTGAGTCCGCGGGTTCTTCTTGGTCACATAATAAAACCCGGTCCCGGCAGAGCTGACGAGGCGGATTAATACGGTGGTCGGCTTGGCCATGGTGGCGATTCCCAATATTTTCGATCGTGCCTGGCCCCGGGCCAGTCGCGCATGCCGCGCAAAATACAGAGCGCCGTTGTTAAGTCAAGCCCGCAGATGCAGTTCATGTGTGCCCGCCTTTTTTTCGCCGTTGTTCTTCACTAGATTTCGCGCGACGGGAAGATGCGTTCGTCGGGGGAATGTATGTCTTCGTTAAAGCCGATTGAAAGGATTAAAACATGAAGAAACTTGCGGCAATCGTTGGCGCGGCCACGATTTCCTGCCTGGGCGGCGCGGCACAGGCGCAGAACTTTTATGTCGGCGGCTATGGCGCCATGAACTATACCCATGATGGTAGCTCCGGCGGCGGCGGCAATATGGTCTACGATCTCGGTCTGGGGATTGGCGGCATTTTCGGTTACGCCATGGGCAACGGACTGCGGGTCGAAGGCGAGATCGCGTACCGCTGGAACGACGTAGACACCATAGCTGGCGTTCCCTCGGGATCGGAGATTTATAGTTGGGCGTTCATGGGCAATCTCCTGTACGACATCGATACGCAAACCAGCCTCACGCCCCATCTCGGCGGCGGGCTGGGCATTGCGAGAGGCACGGTCGAAACCGGAGGTTCTGAATTCAGCGATACGGTTTTAGCGGCCCAGTTCATCGCCGGCGTCGATTACAACGTGGCGCCCGACCTGGCGCTCCTCCTAGACTATCGCCTATTTATCACCGAAGATCTGAGCTTGGGCGCCGGGGCCGGGCTGGGCGGCGTCGAATACGTCAACAGCACCGTTTCGATCGGATTGCGGAAGAGTTTTTGACCGGTCGGTCAAGGGGGAAGGTCTCGGATGCGGCGAATCGGTTTGTTATGGCAGAATCTGCGCCATGGCCCTGCGGGGCATTGCAGGCGTGGATTTCACCTAGTCTCCATCTGGACATTGCCGCTTGAATACCGCTATTTTGCGGTCGATGAGGTCACAGTGACAATTCGTCCGCAGGGTTCAATCCATACCGGCTATATGGCCAGCGTCGCCACGCTGAGCCTATTGGCCGGCCTCTGATCACCGCCGTACCATGGCGGCGCTGCCAAAATATGTGAGACTGGTCGAGGTTGGCCCGCGTGACGGGCTGCAGAACGAAGC
>CAXMQC010000541.1:0-2588 GCA_964195285.1 Akkermansiaceae bacterium | reverse complement strand
TGGCCGGGATCGAGACATAATCTGCGATTTTTTCGTCGAACACTTCCGGGCCGTATTCCTTCGCCAGCCACAACATGCCGACGGCCGCCCCGAGGGTCTTGGTGATCGAATAAACGCCGTGCCGCATTTGCCGGCAATAGGGATGCGGCCCGGCGCGCGTGCGGCAGGTCCGGAGATAAAACACATCGTCGATCATCAAACCGCTGACGGTAATGTTGCGGCGATTGCCCTCGCCGTCGAAACGCTCCAGCGACCGCCAGTGTTCGGCAGCCAGCTCGGACCAGGGCCGCACGTCCAGCCGTGTCTCGAGGATACGCCCATAGGCGTCGCGTGCCTCCTGCGCGCCGGCAAGCGTTTTGGGGATAAAATTCACCGGCGTTTGGCCCCAGACATCGAATTGCGCCCAGTTGGCGGTTTCTTGTGCGATCTGAAAATGAAACTGCGATATGGTTTTGCCGTTGAAGGCGAAAGTCGCGATTGCGTAATGCGGCCCTTGGCCCTTTAAACCGATAAAGGTGATCGGCAAGGACCCGCGCGACCAGTCGCCGTCGGCCACTTCGCGCCAGATCTTGCCGGGCGACAAAATCAGACCCCAGTCGGGGAAGCTGGACTCCAGCAAGCTGTCCCGCTCAAGGGGTAACAGCACGTCGCCGCGCGTGACCAGGCGCGTTTCGAAGGCGGGAAATTCAGTGTCTTTGACCTCGGCCGTTCCCCCGGACCGGCGATACAGGACCTTGAATTCCGGCACTTGCAATATGCCTTGCAATTCATGAACGGCGTCTTGCGTCTCGCCAAGCGGCATGAAATAGCCGTTGTGAATGAACTCGGGTTTATATCCATCTTGGCCAAGCAGTTCCGACATGGTCAGCTTGTCGCGCGCGCCCTCCACCGGCGCGGCGACGCTGAGAGCTTCGGCGTCGTATTTGCCGTATCCGCTCCAGTCAACCGCCGCTCCGGTGAACAATATTAACAGGCCCAATCCGGCAACCGCGGTGAATCGTGGCGAGCTGTAAATCCGCCCGGCGCGCCATCTGGCGCTAGCCAATAATCCCGTGCCCGGGTTAGACGGAAAGCGCACCCGTGGGTTAGCGAGCAATCCAATGGAGTCGGCAAGAAAATTGGCGCTTATGAAAACAACCGCCGATATCAGCGAGCACGCCAGAACCAGCGGCATATCGCGATGCGACGCGGCCGTCACCAGCAAGCTGCCCAATCCCGGATATGAAAAGATGATTTCAATAATCACCAGTCCGAAAAACAGATGGCCGAGGGTCAGCGCGATGGCGTTGGCGATCGGTCCGGCCGCATTCGGCAGGGCATGCCTATATAAGATACGCCAGCCATCCAGGCCCTTGATCTCGGCCATCTGTATGTACTCGGTGCTATAGACATTGATCAGCGCCGCGCGCGACAAGCGGAACATCGGCGTGATGGTGACGGCAGCAAGCGACATGATCGGCAGCGCGCTGGCATGCAGTCGTTCGCCCAAGGACATATCGAGCGCGAAAAGCGTATAGGTGGGAAACAAATCGAACTTGAGCGCCAGAACGATGATCAGGCCATAGGCGATGACGAAATCGGGAATCGATATCAAGGCGACGGACGCGAGTGAAGTGCCGCGATCGAAAAGACCGCCCCGCCGGATCACAGTGCCCAGCGCGAGACCGAGAGCGATCGGCACCGTTATCAAACTAGCCCAAGCGAACAGCCACGCGGAGTGCCAAAGCCGTTCGCCGACCAAGGGCGCGACCGGCAAGTCAGCCCACCATGACATGCCGAGATCGCCTTGCATCAGCGCCGCGATCCACCTGAAGTAGCGTTCCGGCGCCGAGTCATAAAGACCCAGCCGGAAACGCGTGGACTGGATCTCCGCACTGGACATGCCTTGGCTGGCGGTGGCAATCGCGAAATCGCCCGGCGCCAATTCGGTAATCAGGAAAAACAGAACGGTGACAAGCCACAGCGTGACAAGGCTTTGAAAAAACCGTTCCGCCAGCGACCAGGCCACAGCACGCGATACGACCATGTCGATCACTCCGTCAAGCCGGTTCCGTTCGCCGGATGCGCGCCAGCATGTTCGCATCCCCATAGTGGCGCGAGACCTCGCCTTCGCTGAGTGTCATCGAGGCGTCTCCCAAAGGCCGCTCCCCCGATGATACCCGCCGCTGGGCTGGGCGACAATCTAGGCGGTGTACTCAGAAATGTAAGCCGGCTAAGCCGCCCCGGCGACTATCCGGTTGGCACCCAACTTTAGCCGATATTCCCCAGATAACATCCAAATTCGCCAATAACGTAATGATTTTTATACCAGAATCCGGGTGCGCTGTTGTCAAATCACAAGGTCATCTGGGCAATGCTGGATTAACCGGGTTTCACCCGGCCAAATGCAAAAGGGCAACTCCGGCGGTCACCGAGGTGGCTGCCAGGAGTCTGCCGCGCCCAAAAGACTCTTTCAACACAAAGCAGCCCAGCAGCGCCGCGAAGACGACTGAGGTTTCGCGGAGTGCCGAAACGAAGGCCATAGGGCTCTCCCCGAGCGCCCAGATGACGATGCCGTAAGCCATGGCGCACATCACACCGCCGGCCAG
>CAXMQC010000540.1:0-13198 GCA_964195285.1 Akkermansiaceae bacterium | reverse complement strand
GCCGGGTCGAGCCCCGCCTTGACCCCCATGGCCACGACTTCCGAGGTCAGGGTCAGGGCGGCAGTGGACAGCATGTTGTTACCCAGTTTGGCGATCTGGCCCATGCCGGGATCCTCGCCGACGAAGAATACCTTGCCGAAGACCTCGAGCAGGCCGGCGATCTCGTCACGAGCCGCCAGCGGGCAGGACAGCATCACCGCCAGCGTGCCGGCCACCGCGCCTTTGACGCCGCCGCTGACCGGCGCATCGGCCCATACGATGTCGCGTTCCGCCAGCCGCGCCGCGACCTCGCGGGCAACGACGGTCCCGGTGGTCGACAGATCGACCATGGTACGAATGCGCGAGCCCTCGATCAGGCCGCCCTCCTGCAGCGCGACCGCCCGCACCACGGGCGGCGTCGGCAGGCTGGTGAAGACGATCTCGGCGGCGTCGGCGACGGCGCGGGCCGAGCCGGCCGCGGTCGCGCCCAGGCCGGTCAATACCTGCAGGGCCGCCGGATCGGTATCGTACACGCAGAGCGCATGGCCGGCCTCGACAAGGTGTTTCGACATCGGACCGCCCATCTGTCCCAGCCCGACGAACCCCAGTGTTTGCTCAACCATTTACCCGGTCTCCCTGTTTCCCGACCGACCGTCCGGTCACGATGGTGTCGCGTCGAGCCGCACGATCCAGTCCTTCATGGCCTCGTTTGGCGCGGGATAGCGCGTCATGACCAAGGGGTCGTGGCCGGGGACGATGTGGTCGGACGAGTCCGCCAGCCGCCCGATCTTCTCGAACCCTTCCAGCATGTCGCCGATATTGTAGACGATCGGAAAGGGCCGCGCCTGCTCAAGATTGGCGTATAGATGGCTTGCATCCGAGGCCAGCACGACCCAGCCGCGCCTGGTGCGCACGCGCACCACCTGGAGCCCGTCGGTATGGCCGCCGACATGATGGACGGTCAGGCCGGGCGCCAGTTCGGACGCGCCGTCATGGAACCGCAGGCGGCCCTCGAACAGGCGGTGCACCATGGCGGCGACATCGCCGGGCTCGAAGGCCTTGCGCAGTTCGCCGTGACCCATGCAGCGGCCGGTGCAATAGGCCATCTCGCGGTCCTGGATATGATAGGTCGCGTTGGGGAACAGCGCGTGGTTGCCGGCATGGTCGTAATGCATATGGGTGATGATGACGTCGTCGATCTTTTCGGGATCCAGGCCGAGCGCCTTGATCCCCTCGGACGGCGGCTGCAGCATGGTGCGCTGGCGCCTGTCGCCCATCGCCTGGTCGAAACCGGTATCGACGACTAACGAGCGGTGCTCGCCGATGATCGCCCAAATGAAATAGTCCAGCGGCATCGGCCCGTCATGCGGGTCGCCACCGATGAAGTTTTCACTGGCCCGCCGCTCGTGATGCGCATATTTGATGGCGTAGATCTCGTAAGTGTCGCTCATTCCGTTTACCCCCTGTCGCGCAACTTATACCAAGGCGCGCTCAAGCGTCGAAATCGAGGCCCCAGTCGCGATAGCGTTCCGGATCGTCGCCCCATTTTGCACGCACTTTGACGAACAGGAACAGGTGGACCCGGCAGCCCATCATCGCTTCCAGGTCGGCGCGCGAGGTGGCGCCGACGGTCTTGATCATCTGGCCGCCCTTGCCCAGCACGATCGACTTCTGGCTGTCCCGCTGGACATAGATGACCTGGGCGATGCGCACGCTGCCGTCGGGCTTGTCTTCCCATTCCTCGGTTTCGACCGTCAGCGCATAGGGCAGTTCCTGGCGCAGCTCGAGAAACAGTTTTTCACGGGTGATTTCGGCGGCAAGCTGACGCTCGGCCATGTCGGAAAGCTGATCCTCGGGATAGAGCCAGGGCCCTTCCGGCAACCGTTCGACCAGCAGTTCGGCGAGGTCGTCGACGCCATCGCCGGTGGTCGCCGAAATCATGAAAATGTCGGTGAAGATGCCACTCTCGTCCAGGCTGGCGGCGAGTTTCAGCAAGCTGTCGCGCTTGACCAGATCGATCTTGTTGAGCGCCAGGATCGCCTTGCGCCCGGCCTTTTGCAAGCCCTCGACGATACGGCGCGCATCGCCCGTCACGCCCTTCTGGGCATCGACGAGCAGCACCACGCTGTCGGCGTCGGCGGCGCCGGCCCAGGCGGCGGCGACCATGGCCCTGTCGAGCCGCCGTTTGGGCTGGAAAATGCCGGGCGTATCGACGAACACGATCTGGGCCTGGCCGCGCATCGCGATGCCAAGGACGCGGGTGCGGGTGGTCTGGACCTTCGGCGTGACGATGGAAACCTTGGCTCCAACAATATGGTTCAGCAATGTCGATTTGCCGGCGTTCGGCGCGCCCAGCAGCGCCACGAAGCCACACTCAGTCATCCGCGCCACCCAGCCCGGCCAACAGCAGTTCGGCCGCGGCCTGTTCGGCGATGCGCTTGGTGGCGCCCTCGCCGCGTTCCGGCGGGAACTTGCCGACCCGCACCTCGATGGTGAATTGCGGCGCGTGATCCGGACCGCTGCGGCTCACCGTACGATAGTCCGGCAGATCGAAACCCTTGCCCTGAGCCCATTCCTGCAGGCTGGTCTTGGCATCCTTGGGAGGCATCTTCTCGGCCGTCATCAAATCATGCCAGTGGCGCTCGATGAAACGGCGGGCCGGTTCCAGGCCGCCGTCGCGGTGGATCGCGCCGATCAGTCCCTCGCAGACATCGGAGAGGATCGCCGGGTTTTCCCGTCCGCCGGCGTCTTCCTCGCCCTTGCTGAGCGCAATCAACGGCCCCAGGCTCAGCTTGACTGCGACCTCGGCCAGGGTTTCGCGGCGGACCAGCGCGACCAGCCGTTTGGCGAGCGCACCTTCCTCTTCATGGGGATAATATTCATACAACAGATCGGCGATCACCAGCGCCAGCACGCGGTCGCCCAGGAACTCAAGCCGCTCGTAGGTCGGCTCGCCCCGCCCGGCGGCACTCCGATGGGTCAGCGCGACCTGCGCCAATTGGGGATCGCCAAACTCGTAGTCGAGAATTTCGGTCAGTTCACGCATCAATCCGACTGGCCGGGCCGGTCACTCCACACCGTCAAAAAGACGACTGTAGCGGGTTGCGAAGGGCCATTTCCAGAACTGCCAGATCCGGGCGCTGCCGTCGGTCGAAAAAAACAGGATCTCGGCCCGTCCAACCAGGTTTTCCGCAGGAATAAAACCGATTGCGCGGCTGTCTTGCGAATTGTCGCGATTGTCGCCCATGCCGAAGTAATGCCCGTCCGGAACGACAAACTCCTTGGTGTTATCGAGATCCCCACCGTCGCCCCTCGCCTCCAGAATCCTGTGGGTCCGTCCGTTCGGCAATGTCTCGATATATTGCGTAAACGCGCGCCCGTAAGCGTCCGCGGCGAAATCTTCGATACGTTCGCGTTTGACCGCTTCGCCATTAATGTGCAGAACGCCCTCGAGCACCTGGATGCGGTCGCCGGGCACGCCAATGATCCGCTTGATATAGTCCTGTTCATTTTCCGGTGGCTTGCGGAATACCGCGACATCACCCCGTTCCACCGGACTTTCCCAGATGCGGCCGCCGAAAGGCGGAAACCCGAAAGGAAACGAAAAGCGGCTGTAACCGTAAGTGTATTTCGAGACGAACAGATAGTCGCCGACCAGCAAGGTCGGCATCATCGAGCCCGAGGGGATGTTGAACGGCTCGAACGCCACGATCCGCACCCCAATTGCGATCAGCAAGGCGTAAAAAACGGTTTGCACGGTATCGTTCCACAACAACGCACGCAGACCCGACGGTTTGGCGCCATCGCCCGCGGCGCTTTCCGTTAATGTCTCGGGTTCCTGATTATCACCGACCTTCACCTTGTTGGTTTTGTCGGCGTTGTTTCTGGACGTCATGAATTCTCCCGCGCGGCGCGTGTCTTTGTCGATTGCGGGGCTGATATGGGGGGCTAACGGCCGCCCTGTCAATGCCCGCCCCGGCTAATTCGCGTCATCGGGGATGGCCGAGATAATCACGATCGCCTGGGCCAGGGGAAAATCGTCGGTGATCGTCAGGTCGATCTGGGCCTTCATGCCGGCCGGCGTCATCTCCGACAGGCGGTCCAGCGCACCACCGGTCAGCGCCATCGTCGGTTTGCCCGACGGCAGGTTGACCACGCCGAGGTCACGCCAGAAGACGCCCCTGCGGAACCCGGTGCCCAGCGCCTTCGAACAGGCCTCCTTGGCCGCGAAGCGTTTGGCGTAGCTGGCCGCCCGGTTGGCGCGCCGGTCCGACTTGCGTTGTTCGACCTCGGTGAAAAGTCGCTGGACGAAGCGGTCGCCGAACCGCTCCAGGCTCTTTTCCACGCGGCGGATGTCGATCAGATCGTTGCCGATCCCCAGGATCATCACGCGCTCTGTTCGCCCTGCGCGGCGGCCCGCGCCTTGTCCATCAGGGCCCGCATGCGCCGGACCGTGCTATCCAGCCCGCCGAAGATCGCCTCGCCGATCAGGAAATGGCCGATATTCAGCTCGACGATCTGCGGGATCGCGGCCACGGGCGCGACGTTGTCGAATGTCAGCCCATGTCCTGCATGGCATTCAAGCCCAATCTCCTCGCAATAGGCGGCCGCGGCCGCCAGACGGTCGAATTCGGCTTGCTGCTCGCCGCCCGAGAGATTGGCGTAACTGCCGGCGTGCAATTCAACCACCGGCGCGCCTAGAGCAACGGCGGCGTCCAATTGCGCGGGATTGGGCTCCACAAACAGCGAGACCCGGATGCCGGCCTGCCTGAGTTGCACTACGTAATGCGCCAGATGATTATGGCCGCCGACGGCGTCGAGCCCGCCTTCGGTGGTCCGCTCCTCTCGTTTTTCGGGTACCAGGCAGGCTGCATGCGGTTTGTGTCGCAGCGCGATTTTCAGCATTTCATCCGTCGCCGCCATTTCCAAATTTAGCGGCAAGTCGATTTCTGAAGCCAGACGCGTAATGTCATTGTCGGTGATATGGCGCCGGTCTTCACGCAGATGGGCGGTGATGCCGTCTGCGCCGGCGTTGGCCGCCAGTTTTGCCGCACGAACTGGGTCGGGATCGGGGCCGCCGCGCGCATTGCGGATGGTCGCCACATGGTCGATATTAACGCCAAGTCTCAACACTCGTTTCATCATCCGCCGACCTCCTTCGCCGCAGGCTCGTTTGCTGCCGTCTTGAAAGGCGTTTCGCCCTCCACCACCGTCAGGTTTCCGGCCTCCAGTTTGGCGGCCTCCCGCGCCTTTTCCTGCTTGCGCCGGCGCCGCATAATGCGATTGGCCTGATAAGTGGCGACCAGGGGTTTTAGAAACAAGTAAAAAGCCAGCCAGACCAGAATAAAGGTCGGGATACCGCCAATCATCATCGGCCAAAGGACCGCCCAGACATTATCGAAATAGGCAGAGTCCAAGTCAAAGCTAATCACCGCCTTGACGACGACACTAGGCAGATCGGTGAATATGGCCACGAAGTCCGGCTCGACGGCGAGCGTACGCCCGGCACCCAAGCGATGGCCAATCTCATAAATCCAGAGCCAGATGAACGGGAAGGTCCAGGGATTGCCGACCGCGGTGCCCAAAAGTGCGGCTACGATATTGCTGCGCGTCGCCCATGCGATCAGGGCGGCAAGAGCGAAATGGCTGCCGACGAAGGGGGTGAAGGATATTGCGGCGCCCGCCGCAAAGCCGCCGGCAATGCTGTGCGGCGTGCCATGCAACCGCCCGACGCGGTGCCAAACATAGGTCACCGAACGGCGGAAACCGATGCGCGGCCAAATCAGATTGCCGACCCGGTGATGAACCGGCTGAAATGTGCGTCTCTTGAACATTATCCTTCACATTACCCTGTTCCGCACCCGGCCACATACCCGAATTTGGCGCGGGTTGTCCTCAACCTCGGGCGCGGTCGACCGAATTTACCACACGTGTTGCCCGCAATGCGGCCATGATATCGGTTAACTGTTTAATGTCCGTTACTTCAATATCGATAAGCATTTCGAAAAAATCCACCGAACGATGAACAATTTTAAGGTTGGCGATGTTTCCGCCGTCACGGCCGATTACCGTTGAAATCGCCCCCAATGCGCCGGGTTCGTTGTTCACCAGCACATGGATCCGCCCGACATGCATGGGGGTTTCTTCGCCACCGACATCCCACGATACATCGAGCCAGCGTTCGGGCAATTCAGCAAAACTTTCCAGCGTCTCGCAATCGATGGTGTGGATCGACACACCCTTGCCTGTGGCAACGATGCCGACGATCCGGTCACCCGGCAAGGGATGACAGCAGCCGGCGAAATGAACCGCCATGCCGGGGATCAGGCCACGGATCGGTATCGCGTGGTCCTTGCCGGCTTTGCTGCGTGCCTTGGTCAGCGGCACAACCTTCTTGGACCGGTCCTTCTTGGCGCCCGGGAAGACGGCCCACAGCACTTCACGCCCGGTATACCGGCCCTCGCCGACCAACGCATAGAGATCGTCGACATTGTCGCCATCGAAATTCTTCAATACGCCTTTCAGCGCCTTTTCGGACAGCTCGTAGCCTTCCTGGCGAAACGTCTTGACGACGATTTCCCGACCCAGGCTGACATATTGGTCGCGCTGTTGACTGCGCACGAAGCGGCGGATGCAGGCGCGGGCCTTGCCGGTGACCACAAAGGATTCCCATGTCGGCGACGGCGTTTGCGCCTTGCTGGTAATGACCTCCACCTGATCACCATTACGCAACTCGTTCCGCAGCGGCACGATGCGGCCGTTGATCTTGGCCCCGACGCAACGGTTGCCGACCTCGGAATGGACGGCATAGGCGAAATCGACCGGCGTCGCCCCGTGCGGCAAGGCATAAAGATCGCCCTTGGGCGAAAAGCAGAACACCTGGTCGGAGAACATTTCCAACTTGGTATGTTCGAGAAACTCTTCCGGTTCCGCCGCATGCTCGAGGATTTCCAGCAATTGTCGAAGCCAATGGTATTGCTTGCCTTCGGTCTGCGGCCGTCCCTGTTTGTAAACCCAATGCGCGGCTACACCGTACTCGGCAACCTCATGCATTTCCTTGGTGCGGATCTGCAGTTCGATACGCTGATTTTCCGGTCCGATCACGCCCGTATGGATCGACTGGTAGCCGTTCGGTTTGGGAATGGAAATATAGTCCTTGAAGCGGCCGGGAACGACACGATAGCTGTTGTGTATGATGCCCAGCGCCCGATAACAGTCCACATCCGACTGAACGGCGATGCGGAATGCCATGATGTCGGACAACTGTTCGAAGCCGACATTGTTTTTCTGCATCTTGCGCCAGATCGAATAGGGCGTCTTTTCGCGTCCCGTCACGTCGACTTCGATGCCGGCCTCGGTTTGCGTCGTCCGCAAATCGTCGATTACACGGCCGATGACGTCGCCGCCGCGCGACCGCAGAAAATCCAGTCGCTTGGTAACCGAGGCATGCGCATCCGGGTTCAACTGCCGAAAGGCAAGGTCTTCCAGCTCGTCTTTCCAATCACGGATACCGATGCGTTCGGACAGCGGCGCGTAGATGTCCATGGTCTCGCGCGCGATGCGCAGGCGCTTTTCATCGCTGTCGACATAATGCAGGGTACGCATGTTGTGCAGCCGGTCCGCCAACTTGACCAACAGGACGCGGATATCCTCCGACATCGCCAGCACCAGCTTGCGAAAATTTTCAGCCTGGCGCGACTCGTCGGACTGCAATTCAATCAGGCTGAGCTTGGTGACCCCGTCGACCAGTCGCGCAATATCGTCGCCGAACAGGTCACGGATATCGGCCAGCGTCGCGACCGTGTCCTCGACCGTGTCGTGGAGCAGACCGGTGATGATGGAGGCGGCATCCAGCTTCATATTCGCCAGAATGCCCGCGACCTCGACCGGATGCGAGAAATAGGGATCGCCGGATGCCCGCAATTGCGAGCCATGTGCCTTCATGGAAAAAACATAGGCGCGGTTGAGGGCATCCTCATCCGCGCCCGTATCGTAACTTTTTACCTTTTCGACCAGCTCATACTGCCGGATCATGCCGCATCGCCCTCGCTCAACAAAATTGGCTGATCAACAACGACATGCGGCCTGGCGCCTCATTCGGTGGATTTCTCCTCCGGCTTGGCGTCGGTTTCCGACGAGCCTGGCTGGGCCGCTGCCTGTTCGACCGGTTCGCCCTCGCGCACATACTCGCTGGGGTCGGCCTCATCGCCGGCCATCATGGCGCCGGCCATAAGCTCAAGTGCGTCCTCTTCCTCCGGCTCGTCGATTTCGACATGGCGCTGCATGCTGCGGATCAGCGATTCCCGCGTATCCTCGACGCCGATCGTCTCATCGGCGATTTCGCGCAACGCGACGACGGGGTTCTTGTCGTTGTCGCGATCGACGGTCAGCGGCGCGCCTGCCGCGACACTGCGGCTGCGATGCGCCGCCAACATGACGAGATCGAACCTGTTGGGTACCTTTTCAACACAATCTTCTACGGTAACGCGGGCCATGACTGATCGAATCCTTTGAAAAGCTTGAAATTCGTGCAGGAATATAGGGTTGCGGTCTCACTTACGCAAGTTCTTTGACCGGTTGCATCAACTTGCCGTACAGCGGATATATTAGCCGGTGTTTTTCACGGGTTTAAGCGGCAACACTTGCCCGAGACCTCTATAAAGGGTAAATAATTAGTTAGGGGGTGGATTCGGGTCGAATTATCTAATGTTTTTTTTTGGGATCGGTCACTCCCGCCCGGACATAACGGGGCTGTCATTTAATAACCGTCCGGATCAGTATTAACTGAAAATATTCAGGTATTAAGCCATGGCAATGAATTTTTATCCGAACGAACGCACCGCGTTGTTCATCGACGGAGCCAATCTCTACGCCGCCGCTCGCGCGCTGGGTTTTGACATCGACTACAAGCGACTGTTGGCGCTGTTCAACAAGCAAGGACGCATGATTCGCGCCTTTTACTACACAGCATTGGTAGATGATCAGGAATACTCGCCTATTCGACCGTTGGTCGACTGGCTGGACTATAACGGTTACACCATGGTCACCAAGCCGACCAAGGAATTCACCGACGCATCCGGCCGGCGCAAAATTAAGGGCAACATGGATCTCGAACTGGCGACCGACGTCCTGGAGATGGCTGAACGTCTGGACCATGTCGTGATCTTCTCGGGCGACGGCGATTTTCGCTGTGTCGTCGAGGCGGCCCAGCGCAAGGGCGTTCGTGTCACGGTGGTCAGCACCGTCAAATCCTCGCCACCGATGGTGGCCGACGAATTGCGGCGCCAGTCGGATCATTTCATCGAACTGCAGGAAATCGCCGACCAGATCGCGAGGGTCCATACGCCGCGCGACTCAGCGGATGATGATTTCGACGAGGACGAGATCGACGCGGCCGAGGAAGCGGCCTTCGACGTCGCCAACTGAGCCGTTATTCGACCTCGGAATTTATCGACATGCCGATTGACCAACCGGCGCGTGATTGCGCCCTGTGCCCGCGTCTGGCCGACTACCGACGCGCCAACGCGGCAACATGGCCGGACTGGCATAACGCACCGGTCGCCAGCTTCGGGCCGGCCGACGCCAGCCTGCTGATCGTCGGGCTTGCGCCGGGCGTGCGCGGTGCCAACCGTACCGGCCGGCCCTTTACCGGCGATTATGCCGGCGACCTGCTCTATCCGACGATTGCCGCGTTCGGCTTCGGCGAAGGCTCGTTCGACGCCCGCCCGGATGACGGCTTCCGCATGATCGACTGCCGGATCACCAATGCGGTGCGCTGCGTGCCGCCCGAGAACAAGCCCACGACCCGCGAAATCATCGAATGTAACGCCTTCCTGAAGGCGGAAATCGATGGTCTGGACAATCTTCGCGCGATCCTGGCGCTGGGCTTGATCGCCCATAAGGCGGTCTTGCGTTCGATGGGGCTGGTGGCGGCGCGCTACGGATTCGGCCATGGCGCCATGCATGACCTGCCCAACGGCCTGTTACTCGCCGACAGCTATCATTGCTCGCGCTACAACACCAACACCGGCCGCCTGAACGAAGAGATGTTTCACGCCGTCTTCGCGTCGCTGCGACAGAGACTAGGGGCGGAAAACTAGCCCTTCTCGCGCATCAGGCGGGCCTGTTGGCGTTTCCAGTCGCGATCTTTTTTGGCCCGGCGTTTGTCGTGCTGTTTTTTGCCCTTGGCCAGTCCCAACAGCAGCTTGGCTATGCCGCGATCGTTGACATAGATCTTCAGCGGCACCAGCGTCACGCCCTTTTGTTTCACCGCTTCCAGCAAGCGCTGCATTTCATTTTTGCGGAACAACAGCTTTCGCGGGCGTCTGGCGTCGTGGTTTTCGCGGCTGGCCTGTTGATAGGGCGGAATATGGCAGTTCAGCAACCAGATCGCATTGTCCTTGGGGCCGGCAAAGGATTCGGCAAGGCTGGCATGACCGCCGCGCAGCGACTTTACCTCACTGCCCATCAACACCATGCCGGCCTCGACCGTATCTTCGATATGGTAGTCATGGCGGGCGCGCCGGTTCTCGGCCGCGGCGCGCGGGCCCTTTTTCACAGCCATCGGATCAGTTGAGCAGCCCCACGGACCGCATCGTCTCATCAACCCTGCCGCGGCTGGCCTCGGCGATCGGCGCCAGCGGCAACCGGGTATCGGGCGAACATTTGCCCAGCAGGCTGGCGGCATATTTGACGGGACCGGGGCTGCTTTCGCAAAACAGCGCCGCATGCAACGGCATCAGCCGGTCGCGAATCTCGCCAAACTTGTCGACGTCCTTCGCCTGCCATGCCTTATGCAGGTTCGAACAAAGCCGCGGCGCCACGTTGGAGGTCACGGAAATGCAGCCATGGCCGCCTTGTCCCAGGAAGGCCGCGATGGTCGCATCCTCACCGGAAAGCTGGCAAAATTCGCCACCGATGGCGACCCGCGTGGCCAGCGGACGCGCCAGGTCGGCGGTCGCGTCCTTGACGCCGACGACGTTTGCCAGCTTGGCCAGGCGCGCCATCGTCTCGACCGACATGTCGACGATGCTGCGGCCGGGGATATTATAGATGATGATCGGTATGTCGACGGCGGTTGCGATTGCCTCGTAATGGCGAAACAGCCCCTCCTGGGTCGGCTTGTTGTAGTAGGGCGTCACAATCAGAGCCGCGTCCGCGCCGGCGCTTTTGGCATGGCTGGTCAGGTCGATGGCCTCGGCCGTGGAGTTGGAGCCGGCGCCGGCGATAACCGGCACCTTTCCCGCCGCAACCTCGACACAAAGTTCGACAACGCGTTTATGTTCGTCATGGCTCAATGTGGGCGACTCGCCGGTCGTACCGACCGGGACAACGCCGTCCGATCCTTCCTGGATCTGCCAATCGACAAATTCCTGAAACGCCTTCTCGTCCACTCCACCGTTGCGAAATGGCGTAATCAGCGCGGTAAGGGAACCGCTAAACATTTTCCAGCTCCTTGATATTACGTAACTTTTGGGCGCGAGGCGAGGTCACCCCCGCATCCATCGCCGGAACATACAGCCAGACTTGCCGCACGGCAAGCACGGGACGCACCGCAACGTGACCATAATATTTACGATTTCTTGGTAAAAATCGTGTATAATCATTGCCGTAAGTGCCATCCGGACCCCGGGGAGACGGCATAGTGCCGAGGAGTACAATGGCAGACCGGCAAACAGTTACCCGATTTGCACTGGCCGCTTTCGTAGCGGCCTTACTGGGCGCGTCCGTTCAGGCCGCGGAGGTCCCGGTCGACCTCGCCCGCACCGCGGACCCGCCAAAGACCAACAAAAATGCCGCCATCGATCCCTGGGGAACAGCCGCCAACCGCCCGGTTATCGAGGACATCGAAAGGCCGGCCGCGGCGCCAGAGGAACAAACCCTTGCGCCCATACCCATTCTGCCGGTCCAGGACCGTTTGGTCGGCAAACTGGTGCATTGGGTCATGCTCCGCGATAAAGACCGGGCGCAAAGCTTCGAGGAAATAACCGCTTTCATCGCCCCCAACCCCGGCTGGCCGAAACTGAGTACGCTGGCGCGAAAGGCCGAGCGCGCAATCGATAGCACGACCCCGACGCGCGCCCTGCTGAGCTGGTTCGAAAACCGCACGCCCCGCACTCTGGATGGATCGATTGCCTTGTCGCGAGCGCTGTTTCGGGCCGGAAACGAGCGCAAGGCAATCGACGAGGTCAGGCGCGGATGGGCCCGCTTCGACATGAGCCGCGACGAAGAAAAAAAATATGGTGCCGCGTTCGGCAACTATCTGGAATCGGAGGACCACGCGGCGCGGCTCGACAGGTTGCTGTGGGACAACCGCAGGACCGCGGCCCGTCGGCACAGAACCCGCCTTGGTCAAGGCCGCCGCGCGCTCGCCGATGCCCGACTGCGGTTAATGGGCCAGAAGGGTGGCGTCGATGCGGCCATCGGAAGGATTCCGTCGTGGCTGGAGAACGATCCCGGCCTCAATTACGAACGCGTGCGTTGGCGCCGCCGAAAGGAAATGAACGCGGATGCCGCGGAATTGTTGCTGCGCTACAGTGGCGATCTGGTTCGCCCTAAACGCTGGTGGACCGAGCGCGAGATTCTCGCCCGGCGTTTCCTGCGTGACGGCGATACGGTTACCGCCTATCGACTGGTCAGCAGCCACGGGTTGACCGACCGGGAAAAGCGCGCGCACGCGGAATTTCTATCCGGTTGGATCGCGCTTCGCTTCAATGATGATCCGCACGCCGCCTTCGGTCATTTCTCGACGCTGTATGATTTCGTCAGTTACCCGATAAGCCGGGCGCGCGGCGCCTATTGGGCGGGTCGTGCGGCCGAAGCCGCGGGCAAGAAGAAAATATCCCAGCAATGGTATCGCAACGCCGCCGGCCACAGCACGACATTTTACGGCCAATTGGCGGCTGACCGGCTGGGCATGACCAATCCTCCGCTCCCGGGCAGCGAATCCCGGATCGACGCCGCCGAAGCCGAGGGCTTCGAGCGCGACGATCTGGTCCGGCTGGTTCGTTTGATGATCGGCTTGAAGGCGACCCGCGTGTCGATCGCGGTCGGCGACGCGTATGCCGATCCCGCGAAATCGCCGATGACCTTCCTCGCCTCGCTGGACGACGACGAGGCGCTGATTCCGTTTCTGCGGCATACTGCGTGGCGCAGCGAAACTGCTACCGAGTGGATCAAGTCGGCGAAACTGGCGCGCGACGCGGGGCGCACCGAGATC
>CAXMQC010000539.1:0-3167 GCA_964195285.1 Akkermansiaceae bacterium | reverse complement strand
GGTCAATGCGGACCTGTCATCGCAGCTTACCGACTATTGGTCAGTGGGACTCAATACGCGCCGGGATCTGACGTCGAATGGCGGGCCTCTTGAACATGGCGTGCGATTAACATACGAAGATGAGTGTTTCAGGCTAGCGATGAGAATTCGACGTGATTTCACCAGCAGCGTCGACGTTGAAGAAGAAACCGTATTCTCTGTTGATTTGGTGTTCAAAAACCGGGGCAATGTGTCGGCAAATTAATTAAGTCCAAATGAAGGGCAAAAAAATCAGTGAAGGATTTCGCAATTATTTTTAAGGGACGAATTGTAGCGCCGCTGTTGGCCACCGTGGCGGTATTTTTGATCTGCCTGCCGGCGCTGGCCCAGGAAGAAGCCTTGATCGCGGCGGTGGTCAACGACCACTCCATTTCCTCGGTCGATTTGGCCCAGAGAACCAACCTGGTTCTTTATGCCACGGCCCTGCCACGCACGCCAGAAACAACACAGCGCCTGCAGCCGCAGGTTCTGAAAACAATGATCGACGAGACCCTGCAGCTACAGGCCGCAGTGGCTGAAAACATCAAACCGACACAACGCGAAATCGACGCGCTACTCAGCAACATGGAACGCGAGAACAAACTGCCAAGCGGTGGATTGGACGAATTCCTTTTGAGCAAGGGGATCGAAAAATCGGCGCTAGAACGACAGGTAAGGGTCAAATTGTCCTGGGCTAAACTCGTGGAGCGAAAATTCGCCAGCCAGGCAATCGTCGGCCAGGAGGAAATCGATGATGCGCTGAATCGGATCGCGGAAAATCAGGAAAAACCCCGCAATCTGGTCTCCGATATTTTTCTGGCGGTAGACGACAGCGCGCAAGACGAACAGGTCAGGCAGGCGGCCATGCGGATCATGCAACAACTGCGCTCGGGGGCCAGTTTCGACGCTTTGGCGCGGGCCTTTTCGCAAAACGCCGCGGCGGCGTCCGGCGGTGATCTGGGTTGGCTGATTCCCGGTCAGCTCGACACTCAAATCGAACAGCATTTGGCGGCAATGCAGCCGGGACAGCTCGCAGGGCCATTCCGGACATTGGACGGCTATCATATCGTGGCGCTGCGCGACCGTCGGCTGCCTGGCGGATCCTCGCCGAATCAGGTGACCGTCGATCTGCGGCAGATCAATATTCCGCTGTCGTCCCAGGCGGCGGAAGACGAGATATCAGCCGTGCTGGTGACGGCCGAGCAAATCCAAACCAGCGTCAAGGATTGCGACTCGCTCGCCTCCGCCGCGCTTCCCGGCGGCGCCACGGCGACCACTATCGGGCAGGTGCGCATCGGCGACCTGGCCGCGCCCCTGCAGCCGACGCTGATGGGGCTAAAGGTCGACCAGATGAGCCAGCCGCTACGCGGCCCCAACACTGTCATGTTGCTGATGGTCTGCGGCCGCGAGACGGAGTCGGCGGACCTGCCTGGCCGCGACCGGATCAAGGACCGGTTGTTTCGCGATAAACTCGAACTCCTGGCGCGGCGTTATTTGAGGGACCTGCGGCGCGCGGCATTTCTGGACATACGCAGATGACGACCCAGCCGATCGCGCTCACAATGGGCGAACCGGCCGGCGTGGGAGCGGAAATCGCCCTGAAGGCCTGGATGCGGCGCGACGAATTTTCGCTGCCGCCCTTCTTTCTGCTTGACGACCCCAGGCGTTTGCTACGCTTGGCGGAAAACCTGAACTGGCAGGTTGATCTGGCGGAAATCGATGCCGCCGGTGAAGCCAGCGACGCCTTCGATCATTATCTGCCTGTGCTGCCCCGACCCCTGCCCGGCAGCGTTGTTCCTGGCGCGCCGGACCCGGCGAATGCATCCGCCGTACTGGCAGCGATCGAGGATGCGGCGGGTCTGGTCCAGGACGGCGAAGCGGCGGCATTGGTCACCAATCCGATTAACAAGGCGGTGCTGTACGAGGCGGGTTTCAATCATCCCGGCCATACCGAGTATCTGGCAGAACTGGCGGGGCCCGAGGTAAAACCGGTAATGATGCTGGCCTGCCCTGGCCTGCGGGTGGTGCCGGTAACAATCCACCTGCCTTTGCGCGAGGTCGCGGAACGGTTGAACCAGGGCGAGATCGAGCGTGTTAGCCGAACCACCAACCGCGCGCTGACCAGCGATTTCGGCGTCAAGGAGCCGCAGATCGTGGTCGCCGGGTTGAACCCCCATGCCGGCGAAGGCGGCGCCATGGGCCGCGAGGAGGCCGAGATCATTAAGCCGGCGGTGGAGGTGCTGAAAAGCGAAGGCATTCATGCGTTGGGTCCGGTGCCAGCCGACACGCTGTTCCACGAACGCATGCGACAGACTTACGACGCGGCGATCTGCATGTACCACGATCAGGCGCTGGTCCCGATCAAAACAATCGATTTTCATAACGGCGTCAATATCACGTTGGGCCTGCCTTTCGTGCGCACTTCGCCCGACCACGGCACAGCCCTGGAGATCGCCGGCACCGGCGTCGCCGACGAACGCAGCCTGGTCGCCGCGATCCGCGCGGCAGCGGCGATAGCGGAGCGGCGCACAGAGAGCTCGTGACCAGTTCACCTGTACACGATGCTGTCGCGGCGCTGCCGCCGCTGCGTGAGGTAATCGTCCGACATGACCTCGCGGCGCGCAAAAGGCTGGGGCAGCATTTTCTGCTGGATTTAAATCTGACCGGCCGAATTGCGCGGACTGCGGGAGATATTGGTCGTGGCACAGTGATCGAGGTCGGCCCCGGACCAGGCGGGCTGACCCGGGCGCTGTTGATGGCGGATGCGGCGCGGGTCATCGCGGTGGAACGGGACCGGCGCTGTATCGAAGCGCTGGCGGACCTCCAGGCGGCCGCGGCGGGGCGTCTCGAGATTGTCGAGGGTGATGCGCTGGAGATCGATATCGCCACGCTTGGCGAACCACCACGCCGCATTGTCGCCAACCTGCCCTACAACATCTCGGTGCCATTGTTGATTGCCTGGCTTGAGAAGGCCGAACATTTCGCTTCCATGACATGCATGTTCCAGAGGGAAGTGGCCGACCGCATAGCCGCCCAGACCGGCGATAAATCCTATGGGCGCCTCGCGGTGCTGGCCAACTGGCGCTGCCGCACGCGCAAGCTGTTCGATATCCCGGCGCGCGCCTTTACGCCGCCGCCCAAAGTCGTCT
>CAXMQC010000538.1:0-5529 GCA_964195285.1 Akkermansiaceae bacterium | reverse complement strand
GATCGGGGCCCGGGTCAGGGTTTCGAAGCCGAGTATCGGTCGCTCGGCGCCTTCGATGTCCAGTGCGGTGACGCAGACCAGGTTTTCGATACGGATGCCGTAGGCGCCTGTCTTGTAGTAGCCGGGCTCGTTGGAGACGATCATGCCGGGCTTCAGCGCCACCGTGTTGCCGATCTTGGATATGCGCTGCGGGCCTTCATGGACGCCCAGATAGCTGCCGACGCCGTGGCCGGTGCCGTGGTCGTAATCCAGCCCGGCCTGCCACAACGCCTGGCGCGCCAGTATGTCGAGCTGCGAGCCGGTGGTGCCCTCGGGGAAGCGCGCGGTGGCCAGCGCGATATGGCCCTTGAGCACGCGGGTGAAGCGGTCGCGCATTTCGGCCGTCGGTTCGCCGATGGCGACCGTCCGGGTGACGTCCGTGGTGCCGTCGAGATACTGCCCGCCGGAATCGACCAGGTACAGCTCGCCGGTCGCCAGATTGCGGTCGCTTTCCGGGGTCACCGAATAATGCACGATGGCGCCGTTCGGGCCGGAACCGGAAATGGTGCGGAAGGAAAGGTCGGTGATGTGCTCGCCCTCGAAGCGCAGCGCCTGCAATTTGTCCGCTGCCGCTATTTCGCCGAGCCCGCCCTTCGGCGCCTCGTCGGCCAGCCAGGAGAGGAAACTGGTCAATGCCGCCCCGTCGCGACGGTGGGCGGTGCGCATGCCCTCGACCTCGATGTCGTTCTTGCAGGCCTTGGGCATCTGGCAGGGATCGTCGGCGCGCACGATCTGGGTCCCGGCCTTGCCCAGCCGTTCGAAGACCAGCGCCGCCGTGCCCGCCGGATCGGCCAGCACCCGATTATTGCCCAGCGCCCAGAGCGCACCTTCGAACTCGTCGGCGCCGCGCACCGTCACCTCTTCGCCGAGATGGCCGGCCAGATCGGGCCCGACCTTCGCCGGATCGACGAACCATTCGGCGCGCCCGGTCGCGTACAGGACGGCAAACGACAGCGGCAGCGGCGCATGCGCCACGTCACCGCCACGGATATTCAACAGCCAGGCGATGGAATCCGGCGCGGTGATGACGGCGCTGTCGGCGCCCGCCTCGGCCAGTGTCTTCGCCACCCGGGCGCGTTTCGATGCCGAGGACTCGCCGGCAAATTCCTCGCCATGCGGCGCTATCGGGGCCGCGGGCACGGGCGGGCGATCGGCCCAGACGGCATCCAGCGGATTTTGCTCGACCGCCACCACCTCGCCGCCGGCCTTCTCCGCCGCCTTGCGCCAGTTCACCAATGAATGTTCGGTATGGAGCCAGGGGTCGTAGCCCAGCCTGCCACCCTCGGACAGATGCTCGGCGACCCAGTCCTTCGGCGGCTCGTCCGAGATATGGCGAATGTCGAAGAGGTCGCCATCCACCTGCTCGCGGATCTGGATTGTATAACGCCCGTCGGTGAAGGCCGCCGCCCGGTCCCGCAAGACCACCGCAACCCCGGCCGATCCGGTGAATCCGGTGATCCAGGCCAACCGCTCGGCACTGGGTGGCAGATATTCGTTCTGGAACTCGTCGGTATGGGGCACGATGAACCCGTCCAGCCCCTGGCGCGCCATCTCGGCCCGCAATGATTCCAACCGCCTCTTCATACCGTCCGCGCTCCCGCCATTCACACGAATCACAAGCTAGGCGCAGCGTGCTTTGTCGGCAAGAGGAAGGACTGCTATCCCCACAGAAATCGCAAGACCAGGAAGCCGGTGCTGGCGACGAAACCGATTGCGGGAACCCAGATCGGGTAGACGCGGACACCATCGGGCGCCGGCGTGCCGCGGCGTTTGATCATTACCAGCGCCAGATTGACCAGCGAGAAGACCACCAGCACGATGATCGAGGTCGTCTCGGCCAGGCGTTCCAGGGGAAAACCGAGGGCCAGGATCAGGATGGCGCCGGCGACCAGCCCGGTTGCCACCATCGGCGTGCGGGTTCGCGGGTGGACCCAGGCCAGACCACCGGGAAGTTCATTCTGGTCGGCCAGGCCATAGATCACCCGCGAGGCCATGATCATCTGGATCAGCGCGCCATTGAGCACCGCAAAGACTGCGATGCCGCTGATAATCCCCGATGCGCCGCCGGTGCTGCGCTCATAGACCATAGCCAGCGGCGCGCCGCTTTGCGCCAGTTCGGCCGGCGGCACGGTCAATACCGACACTGTCCCGATCAGCAGATAGAGCAACGTGGTGACGACCAGCGTCAGCAGGATCGCCGCCGGCATGGTATGGGTCACGTCCTTGGATTCCTCGGCGACATTGACGAGGTCCTCGAATCCCAGAAAAGCGTAAAAGGCCAGCATCGCCCCGGCCATGACACCGATCCAGGCTGCCGAGTCGGCGGATGGAATCAGCTCTGCCCCGCGCGCCGGCAGATCCGCCAGGCTGCCCTTGGCCGCCCAGATAACCAAGAGCAGCCCGCCGATCTCCAGTACCGTGAAGACGGCCGCCACGGTGACCGACTGGCCGATGCCCCAAAGCGCCAGCGCGGTCAGCAGCGCCAGCATCAGGATCACGCCCGGCGCCCGCGGCAAGGCCACGAATTCCTGCACATAGCCGATCGATCCGTTGATTATTGCGGCCGACGATATCACGCCCGACAGCGCCACCATCAAGCCGACGATCAAAGCCAGACGATCGGAGCCGAACCCCTCGCGCACATAAATGGCCTCGCCGGCGCTGCGCGGATAGCGCGATACCAATTCGGCGAAGCTGAAGGCGGTAAAGGCGGCCAGCAGAGAGGCAACCATAAAGGATGCCGGCGCCGCCATTCCGGCGCGGCCCGCCACCTTGCCGACCAGCACGAAAATGCCGGCCCCGATGGTGGTGCCCAGCCCGTAGAAGGTCAGCAGCGGAAGGTTGAGGCGGCGGCTAAGCGCCGGATGATGGCTCTGTTCGGTCATGGCACGGCAGGATGCACCGCGCCCGCCCGCTACTCATTGATCCATCTCAAATGCCGATTCGGTCTGCGCCTCGAGCAGTTCGCCAGCAATTTCACCCCATTCCGACGAAAGCGAACTGGCGCAAAGACCGTGGCCGGCAATGTCATACCAATATGCGGCATTCGATTCATCGCCCTCGACCCGGTGCAAAAAGGCATGCACCCAGGCGGCGGCCTGGGTATTTTCGCCCTGCACCAGGCTATGCGCCTTGTCCCAATCGCCCTTTGCCTGATGCCACAAGGCGCGAAGTGGCGGCGGCAAATCGACCGCTGGTTCGGCGCGGTCGAGGGATTTCTTGAATTCTTGAATATCCATAACGTCCACCCAACGTTTACCAGCATAGATTAACACATTTGGATAAGCGATACCGCAAAAACCGCATTTGGGAATAATGGCAGGAATCGCGGGACCGGCCTGGCAAAGCCGGTCCCGCGGGTAGCGAGGGCGCGGGAGTGCCCCCGCCGTGGGAGATCAACAGGCCGCCGCCAGCCTTTCGGCCGTGCCGTTGGCATGCAGGATGTCCATATAGCAGCGCTTGCGGCGGATGAATTCGCGTTCGTTGTAAATCTCGCCGAACAACCAGCGGATGCCGCCCTCCAGGTCCTCGACACTCATATTCCGCGGCTGGTAATTCACGTCGAACAGCGTGCAGCGATCCCAGTAACGGTCGGACAGCAATCGGCCTTCGCGACGCAGGCGGGCATATAGCGGCGTACCGGGGAATGGTGTCTGCACCGTCAGTTGAACCTCCAGCAGGCCGGACTGGGCCACGAAATCACGCACCCGCTCGAAGGTTTCCGGCGTGTCGCCATCCAGCCCCAGGATGAAGCAGCCATTCACCGTGATGCCGCGCGACTGGATTTTTTCGATGGCTTCCAGGTAATGGTCGGCATGGCGGCGCTTCCAGTCATGCGGATCCATGCCGGCCAAGCCCTCGGCATCGGGACTTTCCAGGCCGATCAGAACCTGCCTGCAGCCGCTACCGGCCAGCATGTCCAGCAGTTCGGGGTCGTCGGCCACCGAGATGTCGGTTTCGGTGAACCACAACACGTCCATCGGCTCCAGGGCGCGCAGAAACTGCTTGCCCCATTTCTTGTTGATGAAGGTGTTGTCGTCGGCGAGCTCCAGGAACGGCCGGTCGACCTGGGCGATGGCCGCGCCGATCTCGGCGATCGCCAGCTCTACGGGTTTCTGTTGGAAGCTGTTGGTGATGCGCAGGCTCGCGGCGCAAAATTCGCAATTCAGCGGACAACCGCGCGAGGTCTGCACGGTCACCCTGTTATAGGGCCGCCCGGCCAGCAGGTCGAAGCGCGGCATCGCGTACCAGGGTTCGCGGAACACGTCCTGTCGCATTCCCTCGTAGCGGGGTTTCATGCGGCCGGCGCGGAAGTCGGCGACCAGTTTCGGCCAGGCGCCTTCCGCTCCCCCGGTTACGATGGCGTCGGCATGTGTCGCTGCCTCGTCGGGCATCAGGGTTACATGCAGCCCGCCCAGCACGACCGGCACGCCGGACGCCCGATAGCGGGCGGCAAGCGCATAAGCGTCGTCGATCATCGCGGTGAACGAGGATATGCCGACCAGGTCGAACATCTCCAGCTCGCCTTCGCCCGGCAACTCGTCGATCTCGCGATAGACGACCTCGACATCGCTTGGTGTCAGGGCGGCGACGGTCAACAGGCCCAGGCTGGGCAAGGACGCGATCACCTCCCCGCGATTGACGAATTGCGGCAGCGTGACACCCAGTTCGGCAAGTTCCTTGGTGCGCACCCTGACACCGCTCATGGCGATCAGGCCGATCCTCATGACACGGGTTCTCCGGCCTCGATGCCCAGCACCTCCAACAGGTCGCCATAGCAGTACAGTTTCGCCATTTCATTGTCGGTAACATAAATACCGTAGCGCTTCTCGGCGGCAACCAGCAGCCGCAACACGTCGAGGCTGTCGATAAAAAGCGCGTCCCGCAGGCTGGTTTCGGGCGTCAACGGGCCAATCTCACGATTGACAATGCTGGCAATCAGGGTCCTCAGATCACTGTTGGTTGGCGTGACGGTCATCGTTCGTGCTCCTTTCCACGATCCGGTTGCGCATAGTCGGCCCAACCGCCCCAGGCGGCGATGCAAAGCGCCAGCGTGACCGCGAAGGCCGGCGGCGCGGTCAGGTATTTAACGGGTTCAAAGAAGGCGGCGGCGATCAACGCGGCGGGCAGTGTCACATTACCGAAATTCATGCAGCCCAGGGCGCCGCGAATCGCCTTCGGGCCAAGCGGCAGCGCGGGGACCTGGCGGGCCAGGATAAGATTCAGAAATGCCAGCCCGAAAAACGCAATATGACCGAGCCGCAAAAGCCGGCGCGAGACGTCGCCGTAATCGCCGATGGCGTCGGGCACCGGCGCCGGGCCGCCAAACGACCAGAGCCCGATCAGCATGCCGCTGAGCGCGCCCAGCGCCAGGCTGGTCAGCGCGATCGAACGGTTCAGCGCGGTTAGCCGGCGGACTGTCAAGCCGTCGCCGCCCGGGGTATCGAGATCATTGCAAAGCGTATCCATGCCCGGCATTGAATCGGGCAT
>CAXMQC010000537.1:0-6210 GCA_964195285.1 Akkermansiaceae bacterium | reverse complement strand
TATTCGACGCAGGGCAGATGCCCGGCGCCCTCGATAAGCTCGAAGCGCGCGCCTTCGATCATCGCGATCGTATCGCGCACCAGGTCGGGCGGTGTCGCGCCGTCCTCCGACCCGCCCATGCCCAGCACCGGCATCCTGATCTGCCGGGTGCTCTCGGTCAGATCGGTATCGCGAATGGCGGCGCAGGTGCCGACATAGCCGTCCACCGTCGTGCGCACCAGCATGTTGCGCCAGGCCAGTGCTTCGTCCGGCTTTTCCGCACGGAAACGGGCCGACAGCCAGCGTTCCATGATCGGATCGGCCAGCGCCTCGATGCCGCCGGCTTCGATCGCCGCGATCCGCGTGTTCCACAATTCGTCATCGCCGATCCGCGCCGCCGTATCGCAAAGGATTAGCGCGCTCAACCTTTCCGGCTGGCGCGCCGCGACGGCTTGCGCGATCAGGCCGCCGACCGACAGGCCGCAGAGGACAATCCGGTCGAGCCCCAGATGATCCAGCAAACCAATCAAATCGGCCACATGATCGTCCATCGCATAAGGCCGCGGCGGCGCCTCCGACAGGCCATGGCCGCGCTTGTCATACCGCACCATCCGATAGCGCCCGGCGAGCCGATCGACCAGCCGGTCCCACATCCGGAAATCCGATCCCAGCGAACCGGAAAAGACGATGACGGGCTTGTCTTCCGGCCCCTCGACCGCATAGTGCAGTTGGACCCCGTTGACGCGGGTCACATTCATTCCTGTCTCCCTTATCTTACCCGATTAAGATGATGCCTAATCATTTTGGTTATGTAAATTGATATTTTCGTTGTTTTACATAACTGTTTGTATATACATAGACCATGATCGACGGCCGCATAAAATACCGCCATTTGCAATGTTTTCTCGAGGTCGCGCGTCAGAAAAGCCTGGTGAAGGCCGCCGACTCGCTGGCCGTCAGCCAGCCCGCCGTCTCCAAAACAATCCGCGAGCTGGAAGAAATCCTCGGCGTCAGGCTGTTCGACCGCAGCCGCAGGGGCACCACGGTAACCCGGCCGGGCGAAATCTTCCACCGCCATGCGGGCATGAGCATTGCCTCGCTGAGACAGGGGCTGGAGGGGGTAGCACAGCTTCGCGAGGGCGGCGGCGCCCAGGTCAAAGTAGGTGTCCTGCCTAATGCCGCCGCCATGGTCATGCCGCGCGCCATCCTGGCCTGCCGCGCCCAGAACATCGGCGCGGCGTTCCGCGTCATGGATGGATCCAACCCCGACCTGCTGGGTCAGTTGAAGGCGGGGGAACTGGATTTCGTGGTCGGGCGGTTGGCCGACCCGGTGCATATGGTGGGGCTGTCTTTCGAGCATCTCTATTCCGAAGCGCTGGCCCTGGCGGTACGCCCGGAACATCCGCTGCTGGCGGAAGAGAGTTTCGAACTGGTCCGAATCCTGGACTACCCCTTGATGCTGCCGATCCGGGAATCGAGCATCCGCCGCGCCGCCGAGAACTTCCTGATCGCCAATGGAGTCGGTATCCCTAATGAGTTTATCGAAACAATTTCAGTAACTTTTGGCAGAAATTTCACGCGTTCCAGCAACGCCGTCTGGATCATGGACAGCGGCGTCATGCTGGATGATCTGCAGTCTGGCGCACTGGCGCGCCTGCCGGTGGATGCCGGTGACACGCAAGGCCCGGTCGGGTTGACGACACGCGTTGATTCCGCCCTCTCCGGCCCGGCCCAGATGTTGATGAACGCGGTTCGCGAAGTCGCCGGCGCTTTCAGAAACGCGCCCGGATAATTTTGTGGCCCTCGCGCACCGGCCGAGCATGGTCCATGCCATAATCGAAAAATATCGGCAAGTATCGTACCGCATGGCGGGACATCGGCTGGCGGCGTAAATCAGTCTTATGGTACCAGTCGGGCCGTAGATTCGATTCATACCGTTGGGACAGCTAATTCATGGAATTTTGGTCGTTGTTGGCATTCGGCGCCCTGGTCGGCATGCAGCACGCGCTGGAGGCCGATCACCTGGCCGCCCTGGCGTCGCTGAATGCCCACCCGTCCTCGCGGCGCAATTTCGTTTTGCGCGGGGCTTGGTGGGGCTTGGGCCATACGATCGCGCTGTTCGCGATCTGCGGGACCGTTCTGTTGCTCGGCCTGTCGCTTGGCGACGGGCTGGAAGCGACCCTGGAATTCGTTGTCGGACTGATGGTTGCGGGCCTTGGCCTCAACGTGCTTTGGACCATCCATCGCCGGCGCATTCATTTTCACGCCCATGAGCATGACGACGGCATCCGCCATCTGCACGCCCATGCCCATGAGGCCGAGCGGAAACGCAACCATGCGGTCAGCCGCCATGAACACAGGCATCCAAGGCACGGGCTGGCCAAGGCGCTGACCATCGGGCTGGTGCATGGGGCGGCGGGTTCGGGCGCGCTGCTGGTGCTGCTGGTCGCGGCGGCTAATTCGGTTGGTATGGCGCTGTCCTATATCGCCTGCTTCGGCCTGGGGTCGATTGCCGGCATGGCGGCGCTGTCTTTCGTCGCCTCGTTCCCGCTCTCCGCCGCGGCGCGCAGCGCGCACTGGCTTCACAACGCCACCCTGGCGGCAATCGGCGTCTTCGCCATAGCGATCGGCGCCAACACCGCGCTGGCCAGTTGGACATCGATGGGATTTTAGAGCCTTTAACGGTTGAAGTGAATCGACACTCTCAACGGCGCAACTGCCCGCAAACATATCCTTCGACAGGCTCAGGATGAGGTATGTGATTATAAAATATAGAAAAAACCTCATCCTGAGCCTGTCGAAGGATGGGCAACTCGACCAACCTTCCGGGAGAAGGCCGGCATCGTCGCCCTAAAGCGACAGCATAATCTCCTCGCCCTCGGCGAAGTAGAACTCGTCGCAGTTCTCGCCGGCGCCGCCGCGATCCACCACGACGAAATCCGACACTGCGTCCAGCGCGATCAACGGGTGATGCCAGACCCCGCGATGGTAGTTCAGCCCCTGACCCGCCCCGGCGATGAAGGCGCGTAGATCCGCCGGATTCGGCGGTTCGCCCATCGGCGCCACCACCGCCAGCCATTGATGCGGTCCCGTGGGGATGAAGGCCTGGCTGCCCAACGGGTGGCGCTCCATCATACGGATGGCGAGCGGCAAGTCGCGCTGCTGGCCGCGGAAAATATTGATCAGCGTCCGCCCGCCCGCTTCCGCAACATCGACCGCCGCCAGATCGTGAAATCGTTCCGTCGTGCCCTCGTTGATCGAAAAATGTTCCGCCCCCGGCGTCTCGATGACGTCGCCGAATGGCGCGAAGGCTTCGCGCGTCAATGGTTCGGGCTTCAGGTTAATCACTCCGGCCGCCCGATCAGGCGAAACCGGCTGACGCCGCCATCGGGAAATATGTTGACGCGGACATGCGAGATCGGGCCGAGCGCCGCGATCTGATCGCCGTTGAACTCGTGAATCGCGTCCATTCCCAGCTTTTGGCGACCCAGCAGCTCGTCCCAGAACATCGACTGGGTGATCACCGACTGGTCGGTGCCGCCTTCGACCATGGCCGCCTGAACGCTGCAGCTTTCCGGGAAATTGCCCTTGAAATGAGCGGTGTCGACAATGATGCGGTCGGTCTCGCCGGGATGGCCGAGCCGGATGATAATCCAGTCATTGCCCGGTTCGCGGCGACGGCGCGTCTCCCAGCCGTCGCCCATATTTTCGCCCCGGCCCGGCGCCAACAGCCGCCAGGGGCTGCCGTAATGGGCGTTGCTGTAGGCGACAATGCGCCCGCCGAACTCCAGCCCGGTGAGTTCGTAGGCATTGTTTCTGTCGCGCGCCGACCAGTCACACCAGGGTTCGCCATAGACACGCAACCGCGCGATCCCGCCGTCGGGGAACATGTTGACGCGCAGCCAGTTATAGGGACCGGCCTGCGCCACCGGCATGAAATGATGTGAATCGCCATCCAGCGTTATCGCCGGCTGCAGGATTTCCCAAGTTGCGTACTCGCCGGGCTCGTCGTCGCTCATGCAGGCTTCGATCGAGGCCGCCGGCGGAAAGTTGCCGGTGAAATGGCTGGTGTCGATGTCAATGCCGTGCACGATCCCCGGGTAGGCGAGCCTGACCAGGCAATGATCGCGGCCTCCGTCGCGCCGGCGCTGGGTTTCCCAGCCATCCATCCATTTGCCGTGATCGTCGAACTTGTCGGCGATGAAGACCGCCGGATCGTCGGCCAGCATGCGCTCTTTTGGTGCAAAGAACTCGTTCGATGCGCTCACCGCTTCGGCGCCTAGCTTGGCTGACGCCAGATTGACAAAGCGGGTTGCGAAATCGGGAAGGTTTTCGTCGGTAGCCATTTTGGTTGCTCTCCTCAATCCAGCATGTCGTTTAACCGTAACCGTGTAATTCGTTCGACCTGCGCCAGCGCGGTCGAGAATTCGGTTTCGGCGTCGTTGTTCAGGCGTTCTTCGAAGGCCTGGATGATCTCGGCCCGGGTGCGCCCCTTCACCGCCATGATGAAAGGAAACCCGAATTTCTCCTTGTAGGCCTCATTCAGGGTCTGCAGACGCTCAAATTCCTGCGGGCTGCATTGGTCGAGACCCGCGCTGACCTGCTCGGCGGTCGAGTCAGCGGTCAGCTGTCCCGCCACCGCCAGCCTGCCGGCCAGGTCCGGATGGGCGTTCAAAAGCGCAAGTTGCCTATCGTGGCTGGCGGCGCGCAGTAGCGCGCACATGCGCGCGTGAAGATCGGCGGCCCGATCCGCCTTGCCATCCAGCCCCGCGTCCCAGACCTGCTCGGCCACCCAGGCGGAATGTTCGAAGATTCCGCCAAACGTTGCGACGAAAGCCTCGCGGCTCATCTGGCTGGGGTTCATTCGTCCCTCCAGGGATGATGTTCGTGCCAATGGCGGGCGATATCGATGCGACGGCAGAACCAGACCCGGTCATGGGACTGGGCATGGTCGATGAAGCGCGCCAGCGCGGCGAGGCGACCCGGCCGGCCGACCAGCCGACAATGCAGGCCGATCGACATCATGCGCGGCCACTCCAGGCCTTCGGCATAGAGCGTATCGAAGGCGTCGCGCAGATAGGCGTAGAACTGATCGCCGGAATTGAAGCCCTGCAGCGCGGCGAAGCGCATATCATTGGCGTCCAACGTGTAGGGCACGATCAGATGCGGCTTGCCGGTCAACCGGCTCCAGAACGGCAAATCGTCGCTGTAATCGTCGGCATCGTAAAGGAACCCGCCTTCTTCGGCGACCAGGCGCCTGGTATTCGGGCTGGTGCGGCCGGTATACCAGCCGAGCGGTCGCTCGCCGGTGAGGCGCTTGATGATGTCGATCGCCTTGCCCATATGCTCGCGCTCGATTTCCTCGGGCGTCCACTGATAATTGATCCAGCGGTAGCCGTGGCTGCAGATCTCATGCCCGTCGGCCAGCGCGATTTCGGCGACCAGCGGGTTGCGCTCCAGCGCCATTGCCACGGCGAAGACGGTCAGCGGGATCTGGCGGGCGCGAAACAGGTCCAGCAGGCGCCAGACACCGACCCGGCTGCCATACTCGTATATGGACTCCATGCTCATATGGCGCTGCCCTTCCCAGGGCTGGGCGCCGACGATTTCCGACAGGAAAGCCTCGGAGGCCTCATCGCCATGCAGGATGCAGTTTTCACTGCCTTCCTCGTAATTCATCACGAATTGCACGGCGACCCGCGCCCCGTCCGGCCAGTTTGCCTGCGGCGGGTTCGGCCCGTAACCAACAAGATCGCGCGGATAGTCGGACGACATAAGACTCCCTTTCCCTTTGACCATCATACAAAGCAGCCGATATTATAATACAGCCAATGGCCCAGCTTGTTTTTTCAGTAATTTTTGAAAGTCCTTCGCGAGAAGGATGGTTTTCCGTGGCCGCGGTCGTCTGTATCGTGGCTCCATAAGACCAATAAGAAAAATGTTTCAGGGCGGACTTACGCGACAAGTTCAAGGCATGATGCCTTAGTCCGCCATGGTTCACGGAGGAACGCGATATGGCGGGCGGAAGCCTCACCACCCATGTGCTCGACACGACGTCCGGCAAGCCCGGCGCCGGGTTGCGGATCGATCTCTATCGCCTGGACGGCGAGGATCGCACCGCGCTCAAGACGATTCACACCAACGACGACGGCCGTTGCGACGAACCGCTGCTGATCGGCGGTGATTTCGCGCCGGGCGAATATGAGCTCGTGTTCCATGTCGGCGACTACT
>CAXMQC010000536.1:0-3154 GCA_964195285.1 Akkermansiaceae bacterium | reverse complement strand
GAAATGGGTCGAGGACCGGATCGAGAACCTTACCGCCACGGCGTTTGCCCGCGATTATCACATGACGGGCGAGATCGGCGCCACCAAGGACGGCAAGATTACCGGGCTCAAATGCCATGTGCTGGCCGACCACGGGGCCTTCGACGCCTGCGCCGATCCGACCCAGTTCCCGGCCGGATTCTTCAATATCTGCACCGGGTCCTACGATATCCCGGTGGCGCATGTGACCGTCGATGGCGTCTATACCAACAAGGCGCCGGGCGGGGTGGCCTATCGCTGTTCCTTCCGGGTGACCGAGGCGTCCTATTTCATCGAGCGGATGGTCGATGTGCTGGCCCGCAAGCTGGACATGGATCCGGCGGAATTGCGGATAAAAAACTTCATCGGCAAGGAGCAGTTCCCCTATACTTCGGCGTTGGGCTGGGAGTATGACAGCGGCGACTATCAAAGCGCCATGGACAAGGCCATGAAGACCGTCGATTACGCGGGTCTTCGGTCCGAGCAGAAGGCCAACCGTGAGGCTTTCGCAAGTGGCGAGACCCGCAAGCTGATGGGGATCGGCACGGCCTTCTTCACCGAGATCGTCGGCGCCGGACCGGTCAAGAACTGCGATATCCTGGGACTGGGTATGTTCGATTCCTGCGAGATTCGCATCCATCCGACCGGCAGCGCCATCGCGCGGCTTGGCACGATCAGCCAGGGCCAGGGCCATGCCACGACTTTCGCACAGATTCTGGCCACCGAAATCGGCATCCCGGCGGAAAATATCACCATCGAGGAAGGCGACACCGACACCGCGCCATACGGTCTGGGCACCTACGGCTCGCGTTCCACGCCGGTGGCGGGGGCGGCGACGGCAATGGCCGGCAGGAAAATCCGCGCCAAGGCGCAGATGATCGCGGCTTACATGCTGGAGGTTCATGACGACGACGTGGAATGGGACGTTGACCGTTTCGTGGTCAAGGGCGCGCCAGAGCGGGCCAAGACCATGGCCGAGATTGCGTTTGCATCGTACAACCAGGCCATTCCCGGGCTGGAGCCGGGGCTGGAGGCGGTCAGCTATTACGACCCGCCAAACATGACATATCCGTTCGGCGCCTATATCTGCGTCGTCGATGTGGACGTGGATACGGGCGTCACCGACATCCGCCGCTTCTATGCGCTGGATGACTGCGGGACCCGGATCAACCCGATGGTCATCGAGGGCCAGGTCCACGGCGGCCTGACCGAGGCGCTGGCCATCGCCATGGGACAGGAGATCGCCTATGACGAGATCGGAAATATCTCGGGCGGCAGTCTTATGGATTATTTCCTGCCGACCGCGGTCGAAACCCCGCATTGGGAGACCGACTTTACCGTTACCCCGTCGCCGCACCATCCCATCGGCGCGAAGGGTGTCGGTGAATCTCCGAATGTCGGAGGCGTCTCGGCCCTCTCCAATGCCGTGAATGATGCCTTTGCCCATGCGGGGCTCGTCCATACCCAGATGCCGCACGACCATTGGCGTGTCTGGAAAGTGGCGAACGACCTCGGCCTGAACGGCTAGCGGATCGGCAATGCATCCCGGCCGGCGTTTCTGGGAGGAAGGCGCCGGCCGGTGATGCGGTATATAGTGTGTTCGGCTTGACCGAACCGGCACCGGCCCGCTCCCCCATCCGGCCGCCCACAGTATACGATAGCGTTGGGTGGCCGGTTGCGGGAGCGGGCCGGTGCCGGAAACTCACAAAGGAGTAAAACACTGCAAGAACTTAAAGACCGCCTGGCGAAGGCTGATTATGTCGCCGACGACGCACTGGCCGTCGCGGTGGATCTGGCCATGCGGCTGGGCCGTCCGCTGTTGCTGGAGGGCGCGGCGGGCGTCGGTAAGACCGAGGTCGCCAAGGCGTTGGCCACCGCGCTGGATGCCAGGCTGATCCGGCTGCAGTGTTACGAGGGGCTGGACGCCAGTGCCGCGATTTACGAATGGAACTATCAGCGCCAGCTTCTGGCCATCAAGGCGCATGAACATTCGAAAGAAAGCGCCGACGAAATCGAGCGGCATGTCTTTTCCGAAGACTATTTGCTGAAACGCCCGCTGCTGGAGGCGATCAGCCAGGACAAGCCGCCGGTGTTGCTGATCGACGAAATCGACCGGGCGGACACCGAATTCGAAGCTTATTTGTTGGAGTTGCTGTCGGATTTCCAGATCACTGTGCCGGAAATCGGGACGATCGCGGCGCGCTCCGTGCCCCACGTGATCCTGACCTCCAACGGCACGCGAGAGCTTTCCGATGCGCTGCGCCGCCGTTGCCTCTATTCATATGTGGAATTTCCCGACCTGGAAAAGGAACTGGCGATCCTGAAGGCGCGGCTTCCAGATGTCGACGACGCCATCGGCGCGCAGATCGTGCGGTTCGTGCAGGAATTGCGCCGCGAGGAGCTGGAGAAGGTTCCGGGCATCGCCGAGACACTGGATTGGGCGGCGGCGCTGGCGGGGCTCGATGTCCGGTCCCTCGACCGCGATCCGGACCAAATCCTGCCGACCCTGATCTGCCTGTTGAAGACCGAGCGTGACCTGAAATCGGTAACCCGCGAGGTGGTCTCGCGGCTGGCCGGAAAGGCGGCGTGACATGGCCGCCACCGGCCAAATCTTTGCGACCCGCATGGCGGGCTTTATAGGCCATTTGCGGCTGAACGGTTTTCCCCTGGGCCCGCGCGAGACCGAGGGCGCGTTGGACATTCTGGCCGAATGCCCGGAACTGGACCCGGATCTTTCCCGGCTCCGGCTGAAGACCGCGCTATGTGGCCGGCATGAGGACTGGGAACGGTTCGACGGCCTGTTTGAGGCGTTCTGGTTCGCCCGCGGCAAGGAACGGGTCCATCAACAGAAGACCCGTTCCGGCAGGATGGACAGCACTGCCCGTCCGAAAATATGGGAAAGTGTTTTACCGCCGGACGGATCCACGAAGCCGGATGCGGCCGATGCGCACACCGGCGGCGATGGCGAAGCGGAAATCAACGCGACGACCGGAAGGCTGATGGGCAGCCGCCAGGCCGCGCTGGCCAGGACCGACCTGCGCCATATCGTGGATGCGACAGAACTGGCCGAGGCCGAGGCGCTGGCGCTGAAACTGGCCGAGGCAATCCGGTTCAATCGGTCGCGGCGGCGCATCGC
>CAXMQC010000535.1:0-3130 GCA_964195285.1 Akkermansiaceae bacterium | reverse complement strand
AACGTCATTGGACCAATATCATTGCGTGTCCAGCCAAAGGCATTTTGTAAAAAAAAGGTTGTCGCGGACCGGTTCTCGCCAATGTTGTCGAACCAAACGAAGGGTGATGGCATTGATAACTTCCTCTTGTTTTTTGCAAGTGTTTTTTCTATTAAGTGATCCGCTTGCATTTTGCAAGAGAATTTTTCTATGGTATGAAAACAGCATGACCAAAGCGCAAAAATTCGATTGGCACGGTTGCCCCACCCGTTACGCAGCGGGTATTTTCGGGGATAAATGGTGCTTCCTTTTGCTCAGGGATGCTTTGCTGCACGGAAAACGCACCTATAGCGATTTCTATAACTCACCCGAGGGCATATCTACAAATATCCTTGCAGATCGCCTGTCGCGACTTGAAGCCGCGGGCATGCTGGACCGCCAAATCCACCCCCGCAAGGCGAGCAAGGTTTGCTACTTTCCAACAAGAAAGGCCCGCGACATACTGCCCGCTCTTATTGGCATGATGGTTTGGTCAACTAAGTATGATGAACACACTGAGGCGCCGGACTCTTTTGCGGAGGCCTTCAAAAACGATCCCGACAAAACGATTGAGTGGTACGAGGCCGAAATCTCCCGCGTGGACGCGGAAATATTGCAGGCGCGGTGAACGCTCAAAATATCTGGTGATTTGAGCGCAAGACCAGCAATAGCTGCGCTGCGAAAAAACGTTCACTTTGGGCTCAATGCAGCCGTTTGGCAGCGCTGGAATTAATGGGTCCTGACCCGAGACAACGGCCGCAAGAGGGCCGCTCTGTTTGTCAGTTTGGCCCTTGCGGCGCCGGGGCCTCCAAAGATAACTAAGCCGTCTGAAGACGCAAAAGAGCGATGCGGTGAACCTGCTCCAGCGCTTCGCGGAATTCCGTGTCCCGGTCGTTGCCGACCCGGCGGCCGAAAACCTCGAGGATCTCAGTCCGGTGTTTTCCGGCGACGGCCACGATGAAGGGAAAACCGAACTTTTCCTGATAGGCCGCGTTGAGCATTTGGAAACGCTCGAATTCCTTCGTCGTGCAAGCCGCCAATCCGGCGCCCGCCTGTTCGGCCGCCGAGGCCGCAGTCAACGCATCGGCAACCGCGAGCTTGCCGGCGAGATCGGGATGGGCGCGAAGCAGCGCCAACTGCCGGTCCGCGCCGCCGGCCTCGACCTGAGTGCGAAGCAGACCCGAAAGACCCTCGGCGGTGTTGGCCTCGGCCGTAAGCCCGGCGTCGAACGCGCGTTCGGCGATCCACGGCGAGTGCTCGTAGACACCGCCAAATCGCGCGACGAAGGCGTCCCGGTCAAGCGCCGCCGGTGAGGTGGCGAAGAGGGTCATACGTGGCATAATACCAAAGGACCTTAGGAATCGCCCATAAAGATTGCGCGGGCGGCTACGCCGGAGGCAGGGATGGAAATATTGCTATTCGACTGGTTGGGGCTTCTGGTCCGCTGGCTGCACATGATCACGGCCATGGCATGGATCGGTGCCTCGTTCTATTTCATGTGGCTGGACAACAGCCTCAAGGATTACGGGACCCTGAACCCGGGCGCCGACGGCGAGAACTGGTCGGTCCACGGGGGCGGCTTCTACCACGCCCAGAAGTACCTGGTGGCGCCCGAACGGATGCCGGAGGAATTGCACTGGTTCAAGTGGGAATCCTACATGACATGGGTCTCGGGCGTTGGCCTGATGGCCATCGTCTATTATTGGGGCGCCGAAAGTTACCTGATCGACCGCGCGGTCCTCGACCTTTCTCCGGCAGCGGCCATCGCGATCTCGGTGGCGTCCCTGGCGCTGGGTTGGATCGTGTACGATTTGTTTTGCCGTTCGCCTCTGCGCCAGCACGGCGCGGTCCTGTTTGCCGTATTGTTCGCCTTCCTCGTTCTTTCCGCTTACGGATTCGGGCTGGTGTTCTCCGGCCGCGCCGCCTTCCTGCACATCGGCGCGGTGATCGCCACCATGATGTCGGCCAACGTCTTCATGGTCATCATCCCGAACCAGAAAAAAGTGGTCGCCGCGCTGACCGCCGGCGAGGTCCCGGACCCGGAACTCGGCAAAGCGGCCAAGCTACGCTCGACACACAACAACTACCTGACGCTCCCGGTCATCTTCATGATGATCTCGACCCACTACCCGATCGTCTTTGGACACGACTGGAGTTGGCTGGTGGTGGCGTTGGTGTTGGTGCTTGGCGCCGTCGTGCGCGAATACTTCAATGCCCACAATGCCGGGCGCCGTGGCGCTGCTACACTCTGGCAGTGGCCGACTGCGGCCGCCTTGACGGTTGCATTGATTGCGCTGACCGCCTGGAAGCCTGGCGGCGAGATTGCGGTGGAGGACGACGTGCTGACCGCCGAGGCCCTGGCCATCGTCCAAATTCGCTGTGTCACATGCCACTCCGCCGCACCCAGCGACGAGGATATCGACGAGCCTCCGGGCGGTGTCATGTTCGACGATGCCGATCAACTGAAGGCCCACGCCGTCCGAGTGCTGGCGCAATCCGTCCTCACCGACGCCATGCCGCTCGGCAACAAGACCGGCATGACCGAGGAGGAACGCGCCCGCCTGGGCGCCTGGATCAAGGCGGGCATGCCGGACGAATAATTACCGGTCCTCGGTACTGTCCGGAAATACCTGCCGCCCGGCCGCGTAGGTGGCGCGGATCGCGCGGTCGTCGGCCAGAATCATTTGCACGAACAAGGCGTCCCACAGGCTGTCGGATCCGGCCATGCGGCGCGCGATCAGCGGCGTCGAGGCGAGGTCGATAACGACGATGTCTGCCTCCCTGCCGGGCGCCAGGTTGCCGATGCGGTCGCCGAGCCCCATGGCCGCGGCGGATCCGGCGCTGGCCAGATCCCAGGCCTTGGCCGGGTGCAGGCTGTAGCCGCGCAACTGGGCTATTTCGTAGGCCGTGCGCATGGTTGCGAACATCGACAGCGACGCGCCGCCGGCAACGTCCGTCGCCAACCCCAGGGTGACCGGCGCCGTGCAATCCCGAAGCCCTTCCATGTCGAACAGTCCGGAACCCATGAAGGTGTTCGAGGTCGGACAATGGGCGATGGCCGAGCCGCTGTCCCGGATCGCCGCCCTTTCGCGCGCGGACAGATGGATAGCGT
>CAXMQC010000534.1:0-2661 GCA_964195285.1 Akkermansiaceae bacterium | reverse complement strand
GCCGACATCGACGCCCTGGACCCGGCCCTCGACGCCGCCGAAATTGAGGCGCTGGAAGGCGACATCGCGGCTCTGGAGGAAGATAAGGCGGCGCTGCAAGCAGAGGCGGATGCAATTACCGCGGAAATTGATGCGGCTGCCGAAGACGCAGCCGGCGACCTAGCCGGCGCGGCGAACAAGGATGGCCTGATCGACGCCGACGTGGTGGATGAGGTAAACAGCCTGCTGGACGGAAAATCGGAAGATTTCACCCACAGCGGAATCGTCCACGATTCGGAACAGGATATCGCGGACATAATCAATCCATCGGAATAAGCTTTCGCTCGATTTTTGTGGAAAGGGCGCCTCGCAGGCGCCCTTTCTTTTGACATGCCTCATGCGTCGAGGCCCACCCTGACCACTCATTCTCGCCTCTGCGGGTCCTCCTGGCTTCCTTTAAAACCCGTCGCAGCCACATAGAGTTCGGCTGAATCCTTGCGGCTGGCCGGCGGCTTGACATGGGCGACCTTGGCAAAATTTCGGCGCATCGCTTCCAGCAGGGACCGCTCGCTGCCGCCCCGCAGCACCTTGGCGACGAAGGCGCCACCCGGTGCCATTACTTCGAGCGCGAAATCCAACGCCGCCTCGGCCAGCGCCATGATGCGCAGATGGTCGGTTCCCGGATGACCGGTGGAGGCGGCCGCCATGTCGCTGAGCACGACATCGGCCGGACCGTCCAGCAGCGCGCGCAGGCGGTCCGGCGCGTCCTGGTCGAAGAAATCGCCGACCAGCAGCGCCGCGCCCGCGACCGGTTCTATTTCCTGCAGGTCGATGCCGACGACACGGCCACCGGGCCCGACCCGCTTCAGCGCCACCTGGACCCAGCCGCCGGGCGCGGCACCGAGATCGACCACGCGGCCGCCCGGTTTGAGGAATTTGTACTTGTCGTCTATCTCGGCCAGCTTGAAGGCGGCCCGGCTGCGATAGCCCAGTCTTTTCGCCTCGGCCACATAGGGGTCGTTCAGCTGGCGTTCCAGCCACAGTTTGGACGAAAGCTTGCGGCCCTTCGCGGTCTTGACGCTTACATGGGATTGCCGTGGCGCGCCGCGCCCCGAAGGCCCCTTCTTACCGGCCGCCATTACGCGTCGCGCCGGGCGCTGCCTTGCGTCCCATCAGATCGACAAGGATCCCCTCGCGCACACCGCGATCGGCGACCCGCAGCCGCCCGACGGGCCAGCGTCGACAGATCGCTTCAAGGATTGCGCAACCGGCGGCCATCATGTCGGCCCGTTCGTTGCCGATGCAGGGATGGGCGGCGCGGTCTTCGGCGGTCATGGCGCTGAGCCCGGCTACCAGCGCATGCACGTCACCGAACTCCAGAAACGAGCCGTCAACCCGCGACCGGTCGTAGCGTTCGAGCTCCATCGTCAATCCGGCCAATGTCGTCACCGTGCCGGACGATCCCAGCATCTGGACACCTGCATTACCCACATGGCCGGATATCTCGTAGGCTTCACAAAATGGCGCCAGCTGTTCCAGCAATTCACCGACGATAACTTCCCAGGCGGCAGGCTCGAACGGCCCCTGCCCGAAACGTTCGGTCAGCGAGACAACGCCGAACGGCATGGACATCCAGTCGACCATCTCCTGGTTTTCGCCTTTGCGCGCCAGCCACATGACCTCGGTACTGCCGCCACCGATGTCGAATACCAGTGAATGGGGGGTTTTGTCGTCGAGAAGGGGGAAACAGCCGGCGACGGTAAGCCGCGCCTCTTCCTTGGCCGAAATGGTTTCGATGTAGAGGCCGGTTTCGTCCTCGACCCGGCTAATGAACTCGTCGCAATTTTCTGCGTTTCGGCAGGCCGCCGTGGCGACATACCGCCCGCTCACCACCCCACGCCGCCTGATTTTTGTGGCGCAGACACGCAGCGCATCGATCGTGCGATTGATCGCCGATCCCGACAGTCTGCCGGTTTCCTCCAAGCCTTCGCCGAGGCGAACGACACGCGAAAAGGCGTCGACGATGCGGAAACCACCATTCGCCGGTCTGGCGATTAAAAGGCGGCAATTATTGGTGCCGAGATCCAGCGCGGCGCAGAGCCCCTGCCCGCGCCGTCCATTACGGCGCGGTCCCACACGCTTTCGCCGGCCGCCTTGGCGACGCGGTTCCTGCTCGGTGGATAGGGTCAACTTGCCCCCTGTTCTCCATTCCTTGACGGACTGTCGCCGCCATTTGGTTCAAGTTTATCCTAACGCAAACCCCCGCCCCGTCCAGTCACGAAGGTATTTTTTGCTCATCCGGCCGCCTGGCCTGGGATAGGTCGTTGATTTCGTGCAAAAATATATTCTTTTGGTTGAGCGGCTGCCGCGCCCAGCGCTCGATCGGGCTGACGCCAGCGAATTCCGTATCTGATTTCGAGTCAGGCTCTTTGGGGTTTAATCATTCAATACTATATGATAAAAGCCCGCTCTCACGGTTACCATGACAGCCCGATGGGGGATCGTCTAACGGTAGGACTGCGGACTCTGACTCCGCCAGTGTTGGTTCGAATCCAGCTCCCCCAGCCAACTATATAATTAATTGTTTTTAAAAGGTTATTTTTTAAGATTAGCTCAAAAATATGTGCAGACTCTATGTGCCGAACGTGGTAAAATCGTATTATGTCCGGTACTTCTGATACG
>CAXMQC010000533.1:0-1843 GCA_964195285.1 Akkermansiaceae bacterium | reverse complement strand
CCGAATCGCCTGCCGGTGGGGCTCGCTTCTTCATACGGCTACCACCGGCGGGCGCAATGGTGGCCTTGCCTGCCGAACCCGAGGCGCCGGTCATCGCCAGGGTCGGGGGTCGGCGTATCCTGGTGGTGGACGATGAACCGGATATCGCCGAATCTCTGGCCGAAATCCTTGGCCTGGACGGCCACAGCGTCGATCTTGCCGACAGCGGAACAACCGCTTTGGAAAGAATAGCCGAGACCGACTACGACCTGATCCTGACGGATATGCGAATGCCGAAAATGGATGGGCCGACCCTGTACAGGGAAATCGAAAAACATTACCCGCATCTAGTGTCCCGAATCGCCGTGGTAACGGGCGATACGCTGGAAGCCGCGGCGAGTGATTTTCTGAAGGAAACGGAACTGCTCTGGATCGAAAAACCCTTCGTCCCCGCCGATATCGGCAAGGTCGTCGACGAAATTCTTGGTGGCGGGTAGGCAAGCGGCCCGGTCTATACCAAGGAGCGTTGATAAAGCCCCATCAAATGAGTCTTTATCAACGCTCCTTGGTATTATCCCTCGGCGTCCGGCACGAACATGTAGCCGGCGCCCCGGATGGTCTTCAGAATCTGCGGTTTGGACGGGTCTTTTTCGATTTTTCGCCGTAACCGCGCTATTCGGACATCGATGCTGCGGTCGAACGGATCGCTGTTCTGGCTGTGCGACAGATCGAGCAACTGGTCCCTGTTCAGCACGCGGTTGGCATAGTTGGCGAATACCAGCAGCAGATCGTATTCCATGCTGGTCAGCTGGACTTCTTCGTCATTTTCATCGAACAGCTTGTGCATCGCCGTATTCAGGGTCAGGCGGCCGAAACTCAGCTCGTCTTCGCCGGACTCGCCTCTGGTTCCCGACGCGGCCGTCGCAACCCGGCGAAGCACGCTCTTGACCCGGGCCAGCAGCTCGCGCAGATCGAATGGCTTGCCCATGTAATCGTCGGCGCCAATTTCCAACCCGATGATCCGGTCCAGGGTCTGGCCGGCGGCCGTCAGGATAATGATTCCGATGTCGGAATGTTCGCGCAGATACCGGGCGATCGTCAGCCCGTCCTCGCCCGGCATGTTGAGATCCAGGATCGCGAGATTGACCGGCTTGTCTTCGGCCATGATCGCGCGTAGCGCCTCACCGCCGTCGGCCAGGCTGACGTCGAAACCATGAAGTTCAAGATATTCGCCTACCGCTTCGCGGATCTCGGCTTCGTCATCGACAACGGCAATGTGGGGCGTGTCGGACATTTCCGATCTCTGACCTTTTACCAATGACATCAAGCGCAACGTTCAAAAGCATATTTACCGCGAATACGTGGCTGGTACCAAGGCTCAATGATAATAACCCTGGGATTAATACCAAGGAGTGTTGATAAAGACTCATTTGATGTGGCTTCGCGGCCTGCCCGGGCAGGCGCGGGCCGCAACGCGATGCCCCGCATCGGGCAAGGGCCGCAACGCACCCGGCGGACCGCGAATCCCCACCGGAGGCCGGTTACCCTCGACCGCTGGCTGCGTTGTGGCCCGCTTGTGGTGCGCGGCGCCATGGCGCGAACCACGCCTGACCAGCGAACAAGGGAAACCGGTCAAATGGGTCTTTATCAACGCTCCTTGGTATTAAGGTCCAACCCCACCGTAACAATTGTAACATTTTGCCCTCTTTGCAGAAATCTTCGAGCAACGTTGACGGGGTAGAAATGACCCTGCGAGCACAGCAATTCGACCCTTGGAAGCGTGAAGGCTGGGTTCGTGATCGGTGAATGGCATGGACAACGACTAAGCCAAAGAGTGTCCAGACAAGCGTCGAAGGCGAGCTAG
>CAXMQC010000532.1:0-5640 GCA_964195285.1 Akkermansiaceae bacterium | reverse complement strand
GACAGCGAGTCCAAGAGTTTGCGCCGGGTTCTGGCGCGAATTTTCCGCGAGCGGGAACTGCTGATCCGCAGCGACGGCGAAGTACGTTTTCTTCGTATCAGCACCAGCATGCAGATGGCCGTGGTGGCCGGTCTGGTCGGGGGCGCCCTCTGGGCGGCGACGGCAATTCCGGTAACCGTCACCCAGGCGCTGACCATTTCGACAAACGAGACCCAGATTTTCGAAGCCAAGCTGGCCTATGCCGATTTGCTCGACGAGGTCACCGAGTATCAAACAACCGTCGATACCGTGACCAACGCGTTGCGCGAAAGCAGATCGAAGCTTAAGGCGCAGGTCGCCGAAGCGCGCGGAATGGAGCGCCAACTAGCCGGCGCCGGTAGAGCCATGGCCGGCCCGCGCGCCGCGGTGGCACAATCGCGCGGTGTGTTGCAAGGCCATCTCGATAAGGTCAACGGCTCGCTCGCCAGTATCGCCAATGACGGTGAGGAGCTGGAAAGCATACTGGCGAACATCCGCGCGGATCTGGCTGCCAACGACGACGGACGCCAGCTTGTCGAGGGCGCCCGCGCCCGTTTGAAACAACGTGCCGATGGGTTGGAAATGCGGCTGGCGGACATCGTCAACAAGAATCTGAAGGTTGAAGAGAAGAACGCGGCATTGTCGACCAATGTGGAGGTCACCACTGCCGAGCGCGACGGCTTGTTGAAACAGCGCGACGAGTTGGACGGCGATATTCGCTCGCTTGAGGCCCGGCTGGCGGACGTTACCGACAATAAACTGAAGGTCGAAGAGAAGAACGCGGCGTTGTCGACCAATATACAGGTCACCACCGCCGAGCGCGACGGTCTGCTGAACCAGCGTGACCAGTTAGGCGGCACGATTCGCTCGCTTGAGACGCAACTGGCGGACGTCACCCACAATAAACTGAAGGTCGAAGAGAATAACACGGCGCTTTCAAAGAATTTGGAAGATACCTCGGCGGAACGCGACGGTCTTGTGAGTGAACGGAAAAAACTCCGTGACACGATCCATTCCCTGGAGACCAATGTTACGATGTTGAGCGACGAGCGCTGGGAATTGGAGGTTCGCAGGGATGACTTGACGGTCGCGTTGGCCGCCATGCAGGCTGACAAGGAAAATATTTCCGAGGATCGCCTGTCACTTCAGGAACAGGTTGCGGCGCTGGACAGTGAACTGCTTCTGACACAGTCGAAACAGGACGATATCGAGGCCGACCTGGCCGGTGTCGCGCGCAGTCTGCAGGCGGTGACCGGGGATACGACGGTTTTGGCCGACGCTTCTCACTCGCTGCGTTCACAGATCGACCGTTTTCTTGCCGATCTGACCAGCCAGCAGGCGATCGAGGATGCGGTGCTGCTGCGCGCAACAGAACGTTCCGCCGGCAGTAATGATGAAATTGAAAAGATTGTGGCCATGAGCGGCCTCAATGTCGACAAACTGCTGAGTAGGATAGAGACCGACGGCATCGGTCAGGGCGGCCCGTTTATCGCGGCGTCGGCTGATGGACCGGGTACCGAGGAACTCGACGAGACCATGATCCTGCTCGACAATAATATGACGCGCTGGGGGGCGTTGAAAGAAGTGCTGCGTGTCCTGCCGCTGAGCCCTCCGGTCGATTCTTACCGGATGACCAGCCGCTACGGCAGGCGGACTGATCCCGTCAACAAGAAACGTTCCGTACATAATGGCCTCGACATGGCGGGTGCCATGAATACGTCCGTATACGCACCGGCGCCGGGGACCGTTATCTATTCAGGCCGCAAGGGCCGCTACGGCAATGTGGTCGAAGTCGATCATGGTTTCGGCATCGTTACGCGGTACGCACATCTGAACAAGAATCTCGTGGAAGTCGGCGATGTCGTCGGCCACCGTCAGCGCATCGCCCTTTTGGGGAATAGCGGCAGGAGCACGGGCCCGCACCTGCATTACGAGATTCGATTTGACGGCAGACCCATGGACCCAATGAAATTCATTAAGGCTGGACGATATGTTTTCAAAAACTGAGAAGGATACCCCCTCAATGACTCCCGTGGCGGTGCCGGAAAAAGCCGGCAAATCAAATGTGCCCTCGATTATCAGTTCCAATCTGACGATTACGGGTAACATCAAAACGGACGGCGATGTCCAGATCGACGGTACGGTCGACGGCGACGTTCAGAGCAAACAAATCACGCTCGGCGAAAACGGCGTCGTGAACGGCGCCCTCTCTGCCGACCTCGCCCGCGTCTCGGGCACGGTGAACGGATCGATCACCGCGCGCGTGGTCGAATTGGGCCGCAGCGCCAAGATCACCGGCGATATCAATCATTTCAGCCTCGCTATCGAGCCCGGCGCCTTCATTCAGGGCCAGCTCACCCATGTTGACGAGCAGAAGCTGAAATCACCGGTCGGCAACGGCTCGGACATCAAGCGGCCCCCGGTGATGACCGCCGACCCAGACAAGAAAACCGATAATATCGCCAAAAGCCTGCCCAACTGAAGCAGGCCGGCGAATTTTTTTCGCCGCTGTTGAGATTCAATCGGCCGGAGTGATTCTCGGCCGGTTGGCTTATACCAAGGAGCGTTGATAAAGACCCATTCGATGGGTTTTAATCAACGCTCCTTGGTGTTATGCGGACTGTTCGCGCAGAATTTCGGCGTAGAGCGCCGGATCCGTATTGCCTCCCGAACAGATGCAGACGACGGCCTTGCCCCGGCAGTCGATCCTGCCCTCCAGCACCGCCGCCAATGCCGCCGCGCCGCCGGGTTCCACGACCAGTTTGAATTGCCTGAAAGCCGTTGCCATGGCCCGCTTCACGGCCGTGTCGTTGACCACCAGCCCACCCTTGGCCAAATCGCGCAGGATCGGAAATGTCAGTTTGCCGGGTGAGGTTGGCAACAATGAATCGCAAATCGTTTTGGTCTTGCCGTCGGCGGATAGTGGCTCGCCCGCGGCGAGCGACCGCGCGGTATCGTCCCAGCCCTCCGGTTCCGCCGTCCAGATGTCGGTATCCGGCGACAGGCGGGACAGGGCCAGTGTGATGCCCGATGAAAGGCCGCCGCCGCCGCAGGGTATGACGACCGCATCCGGCGCGACGCCGGCTTCGCCGCATTGCGCCAGGATCTCCAGGCCAATGGTGCCCTGACCGGCGATCACGTTCGCATTGTCGTAGGGTTTGACCAGTATGGCGCCGCTTTCGGCGGCAATGCGGGTCCCAATTTCCTCGCGGTTTTCCCGATCTCGGTCATAAAGCACCACCTCGGCGCCCCAGGACCGCGTATTGGCGACTTTGATGGCGGGTGCGTCCGCCGGCATGACAATTGTCGCCGGCACGCCAAGCATCGACGAGGCCGCCGCCACACCCTGCGCGTGATTGCCGGAGGAAAAGGCCACGACGCCGGCCATGCGCGCCGCGTAATCGAATTGCGAGATCGCATTGTAGGCGCCGCGAAATTTGAACGATCCCGTGCGCTGTAGCGGTTCCGCCTTGATCAGCAAGCGACAACCGAGCTCTTCATTGAGCAGCGGCGCCTCCAGGAGCGGCGTGCGGACGGCGATGCCGTCCAGCCGTCGCGCCGCCGCCTCTACATCGGCGAAACTGACGGCGTAGTTGGTCTCGTTGTCACTCAAATCGGTCGAGAAACTCATTCAGGGCCTCCACGGCTTGCGGTTCGGACAGGCTGAGCGGATGACCCACACCCGGTACGGCAACCGCCTTCAAGTCCGAATGTTCGCGCTGCATACGCTCGAAAATATCGGGGCTCAGTACATCCGATATTCCGCCGCGCAAGGCAAGAACCGGTATGCCGCCCAGGGCGCGGAACAGTGACCAGGGATCGAAATCATGGCGCGCCTTGCCGATCGTTTCGGCCAGCTGCACATCCCAATTGAAATGCAGCATACCGTCATCGCCCTCACGCCAGGTGCCGCGTGCGCCGGCCAGCCATTCTTCATCGGTCTCGTAGGAAAGATTGGGAAACATGCGCTTCATCTCGGCCGCGGCGTTGGCCCAGTCCGGCTGCGGATGGTCGCGGCCGATATAATCCATGATGCGGGTCAATCCGCTGTCCGCGACTTCCGGCCCGACGTCGTTCAGGACCACGCCGGCGATCACCGGTGGCACCGCCAGGGCCAGCCCCATGGTCAGGAAACCGCCAAAGGAGGTGCCGACGAAGATGGCGCGATGCAGCCCCGTAACCGTTATCAAATGGCGCACATCGTTGACATGCACCGTGGGGTGATAGTTGGCGGGGTCGGCGTCATAGTCCGATTCTCCGCGGCCTCGGTAGTCTGGGCAGATTATACGGCGCCGATCGGCCAGCCGAGACGCCAGCCCATGGAAATCCTGCGAATTGCGGGTCAGGCCGGGCAGGCAGACGACCGGGGTCGCGGTCGACAGCGGATCGCCATAATCACGGTAATAGAGCGACAGGCCGTCCTCGGCGAGATATCGTCGTTCCTGGAATTCGGTCATTGTTCAAGCGATACCCAGCAAGCCGGGCAGGGGGGCAAGATCGCCGAGCTCGCGGTCCGGGGCGCCCGGGATTCGCTCCGGCGGCTGTCCGAAGCGGTTGACCCACACCACCCGAAATCCGAAATACGAAGCGGCGTAGGCGTCCCAGGCATTCGACGACATGAAGCAGATCTCGCCGGGGTCCACGCCGACATTGTCCACCGCCAACTGGTAGACGCGCGGGTCCGGTTTGTAGATACCGACATCCTCGATCGACAGCGCATGGTCAAGCAAGTCCGTCAGGCCCGCGGACTCGATCGCCGCGCGCAGCATCGTCGGCGCGCCGTTCGACAAGACGCCGGTTTGCAGTCCGCCGGCCTTCAGCGCCGCCAGCATCGCGGGCACCTCTGCATAGGCGTCCAGTTCGAGATACAAATCCATCAGGCGCTGGCGCATTGCCGGGTCATCCATGTCGACCGCCGCCATCGCGTAATCCAGGGCGTCGCCGGTGACCTGCCAGAAATCCACATGGGTGCGCATCAGGCTGCGCAGCCAGGTATATTGAAGTTGTTTTTGACGCCATATGTCCGACAGCCGGTCGGCCTTGTCGCCAAGATCGTCGCGACAGCGGGCCGCCGCCGAATGAACATCGAATAACGTGCCATAGGCATCGAAGATGCAGGTGCGGATCCCGGAAATTTCAGCCTCTTCCATGGGGCTCTCCCTCGTCTTGCCGTTTAAGTTTCGCTTCCGGCTGCCCGCCCCGGAACGTGTCGGCGATCGTTATAGCATGCGGGCGACGGTCTTTGTTCCAGAGACGTGGACTATGCTAGAGCCTTTAACGGTTATACGGAACCGCTCTGACGCGGCGATTTCGGTCCGGGGACAGGAGCGGTCCGAAGAGCGTAGCGGGGCTACGGTCGAGGGCCGCGACGCAGCCCCGGGCCGAAAGCGCCGTGTCCCGTGCGCTTGCCCTGCGGCGGCCAGCCGCGGCGTTATCCCGCTTGCCCGATGCGCCGGCATCGCGCGGCGCGGGATGCCTGACGGGCTGGCCGCCGGAGGGCAACAGAGCGCTTCCGTATAACCGTTAAAGGCTCTAGGTTTTATGACTAGGAATTAATCGCCGATACCGGCCATTGCTATGGAGACAGAATATGGCGTCCGAGCCACGTTCCCCCCGCCTCGC
>CAXMQC010000531.1:0-4420 GCA_964195285.1 Akkermansiaceae bacterium | reverse complement strand
GCATACCGGCCGAGAGCGGAAGGAAGCGGCCGATTTCAGTAACCGTGGATCAGGAAATCCAGGGCGGCGGTAATCTCATGGCTGCGCGCATTGACTGACGATACCGCTTGCCCGATGACACCGCGCGGAACGCCGGCAAGCTCCGTGAACATTGCCAGGCAAGACTCACCCTCGACATCGAACACCGGGTTCAGTCTCGGGATCGGGGGCGGGCGATCACGCGCCGGCGCCAGCGGTACGACCAGCCGCGTGTCGAGACTTTCGAGGAAATCGGACTGGATAACAAGCAGGTACGGAACGCGATCGGCGCTTTCCGGGTTGGCATTTCGGCAAATATCGAACCGACGCATCAAAAGCGGCGAATGCCGTCGCTGAAAACACCATGTTTAGCGACATGCTCGTTATGGGCACGAATCGCCTCGGCATTTTCTTCTATCCACCTTTTGCTGGCATGCTCGCGAACCGCGGCGGCTAAGGCCTCCTCCGCGATTCCCGACAGGTTAAGTCCCAAATCCTTCGCCACCCGCACCAGATCTTCATTGATAGTCAGGTTGGTCCGCCGCTTGCGCGCATCTCGACGATACATATAATTCATACGTTTCTCCAATACGTATAATATACACGCATATTTCAGCCGATGCAAACATGGCGCATTTGCACCCAGAGAGTGGCCGACATTTTTCCAGTCAATCTCACCCACGAAAAAGGCGCCCCGGGGGGCGCCTTTCCGTATTTTATGGTCTCGTTTTTGGTCGGGGAGCAGCGGGAGTAGAACTCGACGACCAGGTTGGGCTGCATCTGCACCGGGTAAGGCACGTCGGCCAGCTTGGGCCCGCGCACGAAGGTCGCCTGCATCTTCTTGTAGTCGACCGAGATATATTCCGGCGTGTCGCGTTCCGGCGACTGCATGGCTTCCAGCACTATCGGGATTTCGCGGCTCTTCTCACGCACCTCGATAACGTCACCGTCGCGCAGGCGATAGGAACCGATATTGACGCGCTTGCCGTTCACCTTCACATGGCCGTGGTTGACGAACTGGCGCGCGGCGAAAACGGTCGGCACGAAGCGCGCGCGATAAACCGCGGCGTCCAAACGCCGCTCCAGAAGTTCGATCAGGTTCTCGCCGGTGTCGCCACGACGGCTGCCGGCTTCAATATAAAGACTGCGGAACTGCTTCTCGTTGATATTGCCGTAATAGCCCTTGAGCTGCTGTTTGGCCATAAGCTGGGTACCGTAATCGGTAAGCTTGCGGCGGCGCTGGCCATGCTGGCCCGGGCGGGATTCACGCTTGTTGAAGGGGCTCTTGGGCCGGCCCCAGAGATTGACGCCCAGACGGCGGTCAATCTTGTACTTGGCGGCATGTCTGTTACTCATGGTCTCCATTCCCGATCATGTCGGTGTTGTGTTTGTCCGGTAGTCCACATCCGCGGCCCCAAGGGGTCATGGAGGGCGGGGATTCGGCCAGTCGCCGGCCCACATTCCCGGAAAGCGAGGGGCTTATATACGCATGGAAGCGCGTAAGTCAAAGAATTTCGGCGGCTGGCCTGTTACATCGCCCAGTGCCTGTTGCCACATTACTTGTCCTCCGGTGGCCCGGCACGGTGTTTTTCTCTTCCCCCGGTCCGGCAAATGTGTATATTGCGCCGCTTCATAGCTCCTTGCCGGTCTCTTCATGGGGTCGGCTAGGTCCGGGACGATCGATATCGCGGGTGGGCCGCGACGACGCCGGATCGCCAACAGCCAGAGGGAGTCTGACTACTTATGCCTTACTATGAAAATGTCTTCATCGCGCGGCAGGATATTTCCTCCGCCCAGGTCGATGCGATCGCCGACGCCTTTTCCGAGGTCGTCACCGAGGCGGGCGGACAGATCCACCGCCGCGAATATTGGGGGCTGAAAAGCCTGCAGTACCGCATCAAGAAAAACCGCAAGGGCCATTTCATTCTGATGAATATCGAGGCCGCCTCGGACGCGATGCAGGAAATGGAACGCCAGATGCGCCTCAACGAGGACGTATTGCGCCACTTGACCGTCCGCACCGATGAGGTACCCGAAGGTCCTTCGGTCATGATGCAGGGCCGCGGCGACCGCGAGCGCGGCGACCGCGAGCGCGCCAGCCGCGACGGCGACGACCGCGCGCCGCGTGATAACAAAACGCGCGAGAGCAAGCCAAGTGAGAGCCCGGCGCCGAAGGCCGACGCACCCGCAGCCGAAGCCACCGCTGAGGTCCCCGCAGATGAGGCCCCCGCCAAAAAAGGAGATGAAGAATGAGTGCCGACGCCACAGCCGCGCGTGCAGCGGGCGGCCGCCGTCCGTTCTTCCGCCGCCGCAAGACCTGCCCCTTCACGGGGCCGAACGCGCCGGTGATCGACTACAAGGACGTCAAATTATTGCTGCGCTTCACATCGGAGCGGGGGAAAATCGTGCCGAGCCGTATTACCGCCGTTTCCAACAAGAAGCAACGTGAACTGGCCCGCGCCATCAAGCGCGCCCGGTTCCTGGCTCTGCTGCCCTATATTTTGAAGTAAGCCGGTGCCCGTCGTTCGGGGTGGGCCAAGGGTAAGCGCATGACTAGCCCATGGTGGTTGTTGAGCGTCGTTGCTGGTGTTGCCAGCGCGGTGCTTTTCGGGTTTGCACCGGCAACGCCGGTGGGCGCCATGCTGTCCACCGTCCTGGTAGCGGTGCCCCTGTTCATGGCGGGGCTGGGACTTGGTGCGCTGCCCGGCGCCGCCGCCTCGGCCGTCGGCATTCTGGCCGTATTGGCCATACATAATCCGGAAAGCGCCGCCATTTACGCTATGAGTTTCGGGTTTCCGGTCGCGATACTGGTCCGCCAGGCCATGCTGTCGCGAAATGTCGACGGCACGACCCATTGGTATCCGGCGGGTTATCTGACCGCCACGCTGACGATGATCGGGCTGGTGCTGGCGGTCGCCTACACGGCCATCCTGCCGATGCTGCAGGTACAGGAGCAGGCCACGGCGATGATGCGTGTTTTGGCAGAGAATTTCGCCAGCGGCACGGACGGCGTCACCGTCGAACAGCTGATGGAGCAGGTCGGGTGGGTGATGCGGCTATTGCCGGGAATGTTAACCGGGATCTGGATGCTGGCACTGCTTGCGGGCGGCGCAGTAGCCCAGACGTTACTGGAAAAAATCAAGCGGAATTTGCGGCCCCGCCCGAATTTCGCCGAGATATTATTGCCGAACTGGATGGCTACCGTTGCCGCGGTAATCATGGCCGTGGCGGTATTTGCGCCAGACCCGATCGGCGACTACGCGATGTCGATGGCGTTCGCCGCCTGCTTCGGATTTCTGGTGCAGGGGCTGACCGTCGTCCACGCATTCAACCGGAAAATCAAAGGCGGAAAAATTCTGCTGGTGATCTTCTACATGCTGGTTGTTGCGCCGATATGGCCGGTGATGCTGGTGGTGTTGCTGGGCGCGGTGGAACAGTTCGCCGGATTCCGCCGAGGATGGAAAATTGCCGCCGGGACCTAGCGTGGTTCGACTTATATGGCTTTGGCGCGGCGGGTCGACCCGCAAAGAATAGAAAATCTGCAGCGCAGCGTTGCGTTTTGCGAGGTTTAGGTTTAAACGAACGACCGAATTTTGCTCCGCCACCGCGGGGCGCAGGAGGATAGAAAGATGCAAGTGATTTTACTCGAGCGCGTCGAGAAGCTGGGTCAGATGGGCGATGTGGTCAACGTCAAGCCCGGTTTCGCCCGCAATTTCCTGCTACCGCGCAACAAGGCGCTGCGCGCGACCAAGGAAAACAAGGAGAATTTTGAAAATCAGCGCCAGCAGCTTGAAGCCGATAACCTGACCCGCAAGGCCGAGGCCGAGAAGATCAGCGAAAAGCTGGATGGCATGCGCATTGGCATGATCCGCAGCGCCGGTGAAAACGGACAGCTCTATGGCTCGGTCACCTCGCGCGATATCGCCGAGGGCGTCACCGAAGGCGGCGTCACCATAACCCGCAATCAGGTGGTGATGGATCATCCGATCAAGATGCTGGGCCTGCATGAAATGCGGGTCAGCCTCCATCCCGAGGTCGCGGTGACTGTCGTGGTCAATGTGGCGCGTTCGCAAGAAGAAGCCGAGCGTCAGGCCAAACTGGGCCACGCCATCACGGCGCAGGAAGAGGAACGCGCCGAGCAGGCGGCCATCGCGGCCGAGGCAGCAGCGGCGGCGGCCGCCGCGGCCAAGGCTGAGGAAATGCTCGAGCAGGCCCCGGACGATGACCTCGTGGAATCGGTAATCGCCGAAGTGACCGGCGAGGCCGAAGCCGAAGCAGCGGCAGAGTCGGCGGCGCCGGCCAAAGACGAGGCGGCGGCCGAGTCGACGGCGCCGGCCGAAGACGAGGCGGCGGCGGAAGAGCCCGCCGAGGCGCCCAAGGAAAAAGAAGACAAGGGCTGAAC
>CAXMQC010000530.1:0-4817 GCA_964195285.1 Akkermansiaceae bacterium | reverse complement strand
GCCCTCGCCGCGCCGATACCGGCCCGTCTGCCCAGCAGGCCGCCGAGCAGCCATCAAACGAGTCATTGTCAGCGACCCTTGGTATTGCCTTCATGTTTCTCCCCGAATCCCGGCACGCCGGACAATGCCCGGCCAGGACTCCATGTGCCTTGATATAATACCAAGGAGCGTTGATAAAGACCCATTTGATGGGGCTTCGCGGCCCGCCCGGGCAGGCGCGGCTCGAAGCGCGAACCCGCATCGGGCAAGCGCCACAACGCAGCCAGCGGTCAAGGGAAACCGGTCAAATGGGTCTTTATCAGCGCTCCTTGGTATAATATCCCCAAAACTGAATATCTTTAACGAATGCAGTGGGTTGCAAGGCGCGAGCATCGCAATCCGCAACCGCCGGATTCGCATCCTGCCATGGCATTGTTGGCGCGAAATGAACGGTCCGATGGTTCGCCAGGCTGGAAACTCCCGCGAATTCAACGAAGAAAAGGCCCCGGTGTCCGATTTCAACAATCGGACACCGGGGCCAAGTTGGCATAAGGAAGGGTTGCACGCACCGAACAAGCAAAAAACATGCCATACGCGGGGTATTCCCGACTAATCACGCGCACCCGGCAAGGGGAAAAGTTCGTGATGTTTTGAAAGGCGCGCACCATACTTCAAACGGCCGACAAAAAATGGCCCCGATACTCTAGGAATCGGGGCCAAAGTTGGCATAAGGAAGGGTTGCGGTTCCATCATACGCATGTTTCATGCCACTATAATAGGTAGCGCACAAAAAAGTGATAGGCATCGATCATGATGCAATATTCCTGTCGATCGTCGATAGCAAGATTTTGCGCCGTTGCGCTTGCGACAGCGTCTATCTTTGTCTTCGCCGCCCGAGAGTGTGAGGCCCGACAGGAAACCGACCTCACGGTTTTTGCCCAACGCCGTGCCGAGATGCTGGCCATTATCGCACTGCATGCGGGGATCGCGTCGGACATGACGGGGACCGGGCAAATCGACCCCCATGTCATGGCGGCGATGGGAACAGTGCCCCGGCACGAGTTCGTACCCGCGGAACTGCGCCATTTGGCCTATCTGGATACGCCGCTCCCGCTGGGTCAGGATCAGAATATCGCACAGCCCTACCTGGTTGCCCTGATGACCCACCTGGCCCGCGTCGAGGCCCGGGATATTGTATTCGAAACCGGCACCGGCGCCGGTTATCACGCGGCGGTATTGTCGATGCTGGCGGCCAGGGTCGTCAGCGTCGAGGTCGTCTCGCCGCTGGCATTGCGGGCGTCGGCAAAACTCAAGGCGCTGGATTACGACAATGTCGAGGTGATCGCCTCGGACGGCTATTACGGTGCGCCGGGGAAGGGACCCTTCGACGCCATGATCGTCAAGGAAGCACTTGACCACGTCCCGCCGCCACTGCTGGCACAGCTCAAGCCCGGTGGTCGTCTCGTCCTGCCGCTCGGCCCGCCTCAGGGACCGCAGTTTCTTACCGTGATCGAAAAACTGCCCGACGGACGCACGCGGAGCACGCGGATCCTGCCCGTAAGCTTTACGCCCTTGCAGGGGGGAGAACGGATTTAGGGATGTAATAAAACAAATGGCCCCTCGCGAAACCGCGGCGGGCCATCGGCAACAGAGATGCTAGGCGGGAATCAGTGGATCGACACAGAGGCCTGCTCGAAGTCGCTGCCGTAGACCGAAACCTGGGTGGCGGCCCAATCCATCGCTTCCGACAGGTTGTCGCGACCGACCTCGTCGGCGATGATGTCCACGAACTCGCGCAGCGCCGCTTCGAAATTCTCGGCGTGCATGCTGCGGCCGTTCGATTTGAGAAGCTTTACGCAGGCCGTGCCATGCATGATCCACAAGGCGGCCATTCTCGCGTTGTTGTTTTCCTGTCCTATCATGTCGCGACCTCTCCCGATTGCCCGGCCATCCGGTGCGGCAGGCAGATTTCAATGGCGCCATGGTAACAGCCGTAAGTTAACGGTCGGTTTACGGCGGTTAACAAGAACGATCTCGGGTGCCATGCGAAGCGCGAGGAAGCTTAGGTCAGTGAATTCGATACCACGGACCTGTTCGACGGTACTGTCGTCCTTGCTTTTGTCCCCCTTTCGCTTCGGCTGGACGGTCGGGTATTCACTGGCGCCGGCCTGGAACAGGCGCGCATCGCGTTGGCGATAGATTACTTATTGGACGATGGCTGGAATAAATCACGCCGATGTCCGTTGTTACCCCGTTAAACAATTCGCCGCCCGGGCCAACCGGGACGGGCTAGATCGAGCAAAGCCGGCGCTATGGCTTCATGGCGTCATGGCTCCATGGTGTCATGGCGCCCGGGTGTCACGGCGCCGTGGTATCAAGGCGCCAGGCTCGACCCGCACGCATACCGCAGGATACGGCGCTTGTACGCGTCCAGCAGAATTCCCCGCATTTAGGTACAGCCGTCGCAAATTGGCACCATGGCGCCATGCCGGGCGCGTTTTACCGGTACGCGTTGGTTCCTGCCAGCGTCGTCATTCCAACACCATAGTACTCGTTCAATCAATGGTGACAAATTGGCTGTATGCCGAGACGTACCGACGGCAGCCGGTACCGTCCGCATCGGATAACAGGCGTACACCGTTCGACCAACACCCTCTCCCCGCACGGCCATTGGGGTCCAATAAGCCGAACATTATGGGCGCGATTGAAATCGCAATCGCCGTTCTTGTGGGCGCGGATTGGATCGGCGCAGAGACGAAGCGTTAAGCTACCATGTATTGAAGGCAGGCCTCAGGCTGGCGGAGAACCGTGGTCTGCGGGCCGGCCTATTCGACGACGATCGTATAGGTGTAGGCCGAACCGTCGCCGCTGGTCAGATTACCGGCTTCCTTCAGCAGCGCCAGTGTCGGGCGGTATTTGCCGGGCAAGCTGCCGCCGGTAAACTGCAGCTGCATGACGGCGCCGCCGAACCGTTTGCCGGGTTTTGCGGCGATGGTTTCGGTGGCGGCCGACAGCACCGGCTTGCCGCCGCGCTCCAGCGAGCGTAGCTCCTGTCCCTTCGCGCCCTTAGGCGCGCTGGCGATAACCCCGCCGATGATGGTGTCACGGGCCGGGTCGAGCGCGCCGTCGCCGTCGCTGTCGCGCAGGATGACCCCGCCATTGTAGCGTGCGATCGAGGCCGGTTTTTCATAGCCCATGGCTTTGAGTTGCGGCGTCGACAGGACGCCAGCGCCATTGATGCCCGCCTTGAACTTTACCATATCCTGCGCCGGCACGGTGGCCTTGTCATAGAGCATCGCCGTCACCGGGACGGTGCCGTCGGTCTGGCCCAGCGTCTGGCCGGATTTGATCTTCTGCCAATTGTGATTGCGCATGCCGTCCGGGAAATTGGTCGGCAACACTTGCGGTACGGCGCCGGCGATGAACTCGATCTTGCCGTTGCCCTTGCCGACGACCTTGCCGTTCGCATCGACGATGCGCACGGCAACGGTTCCCTGTTTGCCCTTATTGATGAAAGCGCTTTGCATGAAACCGATATGAATGACCTTGATGCCGCGGTTGCGCACCGGGTCTTTCGCCGCGCCGGGCGCCGGCGACATCAGTTTTTCGGCCGGCAGGCCGGCCTCGACCGTCGGCGCGAAGACGAAGGTGTTCAGGTCGCCTTCCTGCACGGCGTATCCAACCGCCTTGCCCGGCAAGCCTTGCTGCGGCGCGCCGGTCACCAGCATGATTGCGGCCTGCGACAGGCCGACCTCCCAATCGCGCTCGAAATCGCCGCCCATCTCGACCTCCAGCCGCCCGCCCGCGGGGATGCCGTAGCCGACGACGCTCGGGTCCATGAATTCCATGCCGGGCGCCGTCTCGTTCTGAAGGTAGACATTGATCCCGACCTTGGCGTTTTGCACCGTGCCGGCCGCAGCCAGCGGCGCGTTGACGATGGTACTGACGATATTGGACTCCTGCGCGCCTGCCCCGCCCGTGACGATTACCGCGGCGCCGATCGACAACGCCGCAAGGCCCGTGCTTCTCATTTCCGCCCTCCCAACTCCGAAGATGACTTGCGAAGCTATATTTTTAGGGGCAGTTGGCCGGCGGTGGGGTCACGACTTCAGAGAATTTTGTCACGATCCCGTGAGGCGGCCCGCCGCCCGCCCCACTAGATTTTCTCCATCATTACCGCTACGCTTCGGGTCTTGGGAGAGAGGTCTTGGAGCGCAAGCTTGCCGCCATACTGGTCGCCGATGTGGTCGGATATACCCGCCAGATGGGGGCGGACGAGGCTGGTACGCTTGAACGCCTCACCACGCTGCGCACCGACATTCTGGAACCGCTGATCGCCGAGCACCGCGGGCGAATCGTCAAATTGATGGGTGACGGCATGCTGATCGAATTCGCCAGCATTGTCGACGCCGTCACCTGTGCCATGGCATGGCAAGCCGTGGCGGCAACCCACGCAGAGCCGCAAGCTGATCAAGAGCCGCTGGTTTTCCGCATCGGGGTCAACCTCGGCGACGTTATTTTCGATGGCGACGATATCCACGGCGACGGCGTGAACATCGCGGCACGCCTGGAGGCGCTGGCTGAACCCGGCGGAATATGCCTCTCTGGCGACGCGTACCGCCAGACTCGCGGCAAGATAGAGGCCGAGTTTGAGGATATGGGCGAGCAGAGCCTCAAAAATGTCGCCGAACCGGTCCGTGTCTATCGCATCGTTACCGGCCGATCCGTCGCGGCGGCCATTTCTTCAACACCAGAAACGCTATCGCTCCCTGATAAACCCTCGATCGCGGTGCTGCCCTTTACAAATATGTCCGGCGATCCCGAGCAGGAGTATTTCT
>CAXMQC010000529.1:0-5752 GCA_964195285.1 Akkermansiaceae bacterium | reverse complement strand
GAAACCGATACCGGCGTGCAGTTTACCAGCACGGTCCAGAACGACGCCCGGCGTGCCGAATCATCGGTCTCCATCGGCGACGATCTATGGATATCGTGGGCGCCCGACAATACGCTTGTGCTTGCCGAATAAACGCGCCGCGCGCTTGTCGCTTGTCAATGTGGCGGGCGTCCGCTTAGAGTTAAATCAGCTCGATCAATTGTGTTGGACCGCCGATGACCACGCCCGCCGCCGAAGGTTTCGCGATGCCCGCCGAATGGCGGCCGCATGAGCGCTGCTGGATGGCCTGGCCCTGCCGCCAGGAGACCTGGGGCGACCGGCTTGACGATGCGCGCGATGCCTATGCGGCGGTGGCGCAGGCGATTGCGGAATACGAACCGGTAACCATGGTGGCCAATCCCCAGGATGTGGCCGCGGCCTCGATTAATTGCGGGCGCGGCGTCGACGTGCTGCCGATGGATCTGGACGATTCATGGATGCGTGATATCGGGCCGACATTCCTGCTGGATGGCAAGGGTGGCATCGCCGGCAGCGACTGGCATTTCAATGCCTGGGGCCATAAATACGACTACTTTAACAATGACGCCCGCCTGGCCGAATCGTTGCTCGACCATCTCGATATCCGCCGTTTCGACGCGCCTTTCATATTGGAAGGCGGCGCGATCCACAGCGACGGCGAGGGCACCGTGCTGACCACAGAAACCGTGCTGTTGAACCCGAACCGCAATCCTGGCATGGACAAGGCGGAGACCGAAAAGGCGCTGTGTGACTGGCTCGGCGCCGTTAAGGTGATCTGGTTGCCCGCCGGTATGCACAACGACGAAACCGATGGCCATGTGGACAACCTCGCCTGTTTCGCACGGCCGGGCGTGGTGCTGGCGGCCTCCTGTCCGGACGAGGCCGACCCGAATTACGAAATCCTGCGGGCCAATACGGAATTCTTGCGCGCCAGCACGGATGCGAAGGGGCGTACGCTGGAAGTAGCGACGATCGACCAACCGACGCGCATGGATGACCACGGCGAGCGGCTTGCCAGTTCCTACATTAATTTTTATATCGCCGATCGTGGCATCGTGATGCCCAGTTTCGAGGACCGCCGCGATGCCGCGGCACGCCGCACGATTGCTCAGGCCTTTCCCTACCACAAGGTCACCCAGGTGTCGGCCGTCGACATCATCCGCGGCGGCGGCGGTATTCACTGCATCACCCAGCAGCAGCCGAAAGTGTAGCAGAACGCATGACGCAGGTTAAAGTCGCCGCAACCCAGATGGCCTGTAGCTGGGATATCGAGGAAAATCTCGCGCGCGCCGAGGACCTGGTCCGCGAGGCGGCGGGGCAGGGCGCCAATGTGGTGTTACTGCAGGAACGGTTCGCTACCCCCTATTTCTGTCCCGACCAGAAACGGGAACATTTCGCCCTGGCCCAGCCCGCCGAGGATAACCCGATGATCGCGCGTTTCGCGGCGTTGGCCGCCGCGTTGGAGGTGGTCCTGCCGGTAAGCTTCTTCGAACGCGCCAACAACGCCTATTTCAACTCGCTGGCCATGGTGGATGCCGACGGTGCGGTGCTCGGCCTTTACCGCAAGAGCCATATACCGCAGGGGCCCGGTTATCAGGAAAAGTTCTACTTCAATCCCGGTGACACGGGCTTTCGGGCTTGGGAAACGCGCTACGGGACGATTGGCGCCGGTATTTGCTGGGACCAGTGGTTCCCGGAATGCGCCTGGGCCATGGCGCTGCAGGGCGCCGACATCCTGCTCTACCCCACCGCTATCGGGTCGGAGCCCGACAATCCGGATCTCGATACTTGCGCCCACTGGCAGCGCACCATGCAAGGCCACGCGGCCGCCAATATGGTCGTCCTTGCCGCGTCCAACAGGGTCGGTGTCGAAGACAACGATTCGGCGACCATGACCTTCTATGGCTCATCCTTCATTGCCGGGCCTACCGGCGAAAAGGTGGAAGAGGCCAACCGCACCGACCAATCGGTCATTGCCGCCTCTTTCGATCTCGACGATATTCGTGCACAGCGGGCCGCGTGGGGTTTTTTCCGTGACCGCCGCCCGGAACTCTACGATCCCCTGCTAACGCTCGACGGCGAGGATTTTTAAAATTATTTCGGCGGCAGCGTAGCGGCGAAATCGGCGCCGCGACTGACCCAGCTGTGCAAATGCTCCAGTGACGCGATTCCTGCTGCCTCGACATAGACCATCGACTTCATCGACTTGCCGGTGAAGTCCATCGCCCTTGTATGCGGTTCTTTCAATGCGGCCGCTACGCCGTCTTTGCCCAGCCGCAGCATCAGCATGTCGCCCGAAACCCCGCAGCACATATTGCCCCGCAGCATGAAGGCCAGCCCGCCGAACATATTGCGTTCCGTGACATCGGCACGCAGCGCTAGCGCCTGCCGAACGCGTGCCGCCAATTCCTCGCTATAGGCCATGGCCTTTCCCTTCATACCAAGGAGCGTTGATAAAGCCCCATCAAATGGGTCTTTATCAACGCTCCTTGGTATCAGCCGGTCGACCCGGTCCACTCGATGGTGAATTTCGCCGGGTCCGGGCGTTTCTTGGGTCGCGGTTCGCCTTCCGTCGTGCCGATATAGACGAAAGCGACGATTTGGTCCGTCTCCTGCAGGCCCAGCCCCTGCTTTACATGTTCGTCATAGGCGTGGTCGCCGGTCAGTATGACGCCGCCATATCCCTTCGACTGGGCGGCCAGCAGGATAGCCTGCGCGGCGAGGCCGGTCGAGATGATCTGTTCGTGCGCCGGCACCTTGGGGTGGTTCGGCGTAATCCGCGCCGCGACCACGATCAACAACGGAACGCGGCTCATTCGGTCGCGGTCCTTCTCGATGGTCGCCTCGTCGGCGTCCGGTTTACGTTTCAGCAGCGCCTCGGTGAACAGCTCGGCCAGCGCCCCGCGTGCGCCCCCGCGCACCACGATAAAGCGCCACGGCCGCACCGCGCCATGATCGGGCGCGGTCACCGCGGCTTCCAGAAACTCGCGCAATTCGTCGTCGCTGGGCCCCGGCTCCCCCAGGATTCGCCACGGGGCGGAAGCGCGTGTTTTCAGTGTTTCGGTAATATCCATTGCGATATCTCGATCCTCGCCGCCAGTTTGGGCTGACTGAGTAGCAAGATATGGCGGCCGGGGGAACCACCAAGAAGCAATCCCTTGAAACAATCCGCGTCTTAAGCAGGCTCTACCTTCAAGGTCGTGCCCTCGATATCGACCACTTTCACCCTGGATCCGGCGGGAACGTCCTTTCCCGCTTCGTATTCGGCACGCCAGGTCGTGTCGTCCACCTGGATCTTGCCGCGCCCCAGCAACATATCCGCCTCCAGTACGAATACACGACCGATATATTGCACGCCGCGCCGGTTGAGCGTCGGTTCATCGGTTTCGTGCGGATTCTTTTTCACGTAAATCTTCCAACCGGTTATCGACACTACCGCAAGCACCGCGAACAGCAGCAGCTGGTACTGCCACTCCAAATCAGGCGCGGCCAGAAGGATGGCGCCGACGACCGCGGCCGCGATTCCGGTAAACAGGAAGAAGAAACCGGGCGCCGTCATTTCGACAACGAGAAACAGCAAGCCCAGCGCCCACCAGTGCCAGAAGACGACCTCTCCGATAATAGGCAGGGTCATTCGCCGTCCTTCCCAAAGGCCTGCTTGGCGATCTCGGCGATGCCGGCAATCGATCCGATAACGCTGGACGCCTCGACCGGCAGGAAGAAGACCTTCTGGTTCGACGATTCGGCGAACTTGCCAAGCGCGTCCACATATTTACCCGCGACGAAATAGTTGATCGCGTTTATGTCGCCATTGGCGATCGCGGTCGAGACCACGGCGGTCGCCTTGGCCTCGGCCTCGGCCAGGCGCTCGCGGGCCTCGGCATCGCGGAAGGCGGCCTCCTTGCGGCCTTCGGCGTCTAGGATCGCGGCCTGTTTTTCGCCCTCGGCGCGCAGGATTTCCGACTGCCGGTGGCCCTCGGCTTCGAGAATCTGGGCGCGCTTGAGGCGTTCCGCCTTCATCTGCCGCGCCATCGCTTCGACCAGATCGGCCGGCGGACTGATGTCCTTGATCTCGATGCGGGCCACCTTGACGCCCCACGGCTCGGTCGCCTGATCGACGACGTTGAGCAGCTGCATGTTGATCTCGTCGCGTTTGGACAGTAGATCGTCAAGATTCATCGAGCCCATCACGGTTCGGATATTGGTCATGGTAATGTTAAGGATCGCGCGCGGCAAATCGTTGACCTCGTAAGCAGCCTTGGCGGCGTTCAGCACCTGAAAGAACACCACGCCATCGACTTTGATCATGGCGTTGTCGCGGCTGATCACCTCCTGGCTCGGCACGTCCATGACGGTCTCGCGCATATTGACCTTGTTGCCGACGCGATAGAAGGGCGGCAGAATCACGTTGAAGCCGGGTTTCAGCGTTTTCGTATATTTGCCGAAATACTCCACCGTGTATTCCATGCCCTGCGACACGGTCTTGATGCTCAAAAATACGTAAACAATGGCGGTCAAAACAACTATGGTGACAAATATTTCCAATCCACCGTAAGATCCAATCATCTTCGCTCCCCCTCGTCTGGTGTGCCCATGGGTTCCGCTATCGCGTCCCCGACTAATATTTGGGAATTTTCCGGCGATTATTCCAGAAAAACCCGATATATAATTGTTTTATATTAAGAAATCACTACAACCTTTCGTAGCGGCGCCACAGTCTGATGGCCGTGGGGGCTAGCAAGATTACCAGGAAAATGCGGACCACATGGTGGGTCGCGATGAAGGCCACATCGACGCCCAGCGCCAGGCCGATCAGCGCCATTTCAGCCAGCCCGCCGGGCGAGAAGGCCAGCACCGCGACCGGGAAGGGGGCATTGGTGACGGCGGTAACCGTCCAGGCAAACAGGGCGGTCAGGATCAGCATGATTGCGGCGAGGCCCGCCCCAACTCCCAACGCCTGCAAAACCTCGTGCTTCGGCGCGCCGGCAAAGCGACAGCCCACCGATGTGCCGATGAACAGCTGCGCCAGATTGACGATGACCATCGGTGGCTGCGATGCGGTCACCTCAATCAAATGCAAAATTCCACTCAGGACCATTGGGCCGACCAGCGCCGCCGCCGGCAGGCGCAGTTTCGCGGCGATTGGCCAGCCCAGGCCGCAAGCCGCCAGCAACAGGTAATCGGCCGGCGCCACGTCGTCCAGACCGACGCCTACCGCCATGCGATCCATGATGTCCAGCTGCCCGGTCAGGCGCAGCCACAGAGGCACGGTAAAGACCACCAGCAGGACGCGGCAAGCATGGGTCAGCGCGATCTTGCGCTCGTCGCCGCCCATTTCCGCGCCCATCATCACCATCTCGTTGAAGCCGCCGGGCATGGCGCAGAAATAGGCGGTCGTCGGATCGTAGCGGGTGAACAGGCGGAAATAGGCCAGCCCGACACCCCCGACGACGACGACATAGGCCCAAAGCATTCCGAGGCTGGCCAGCCAACCGCCGATCCGATCCAGCATTTCCGGGTTGTAGCCGGACCCCAGCATGACGCCGACAACGACGATCATGTAGGGCCGCACCTGGGCGGGAGCGCTGATCGGTGCGCGCATCACCGCCGCAACGGTACAGAACGCCATCGAGCCCAGCATCCAGGGCAGCGGCATGGTCAGAAACGCGAACACCCAGCCGCCGGCTACGCCGATGCCCAGCGCCAGCGCCACCCGGCCAAGGGAAACCGGGAA
>CAXMQC010000528.1:0-8190 GCA_964195285.1 Akkermansiaceae bacterium | reverse complement strand
GCAAGATGGAGGAGATGGGCAAACAGAACGTGGCCATGTTCGAACAGGCCATGAAAATGTTCGGCGGCGCCGACCTGCCCGGCGGTGCCCCCGCACCGGCGGCGCCGCCGGCCAAGGAAGCGGCGCCGGCGAAGCCAGCGGCGCCGGCAATGCAAGCGGCAGCCGATGAAAAAGGCGAACAGCTTGCCGAATTACAGCGCAAGATGGAGGATTTGGAACGCCAGATCGGGAGCCTGTCGGATCGCAAGGACGACTGAGATTGCCGTCCGGGCCGCTGTTGCGCCGCAACGAGAATAATTGACCCCGAGATCGCAAGATGGTATTGCATCGCGGCTGCGCCTGATTTTGTTGGCGCCGCAACCAGCCGGGTAACCAATATGTAACAATCATGCGGGTAACCTGTGGACTGAAAAATTCAATCGCGAGCCTCACAAAATCATGACCAAGCATATCGAGCCCGGGACCCTGTCCGCGGAAAACGCCTGCAAGGATCAGAGCCACCAGATGAATGCCAAAGCCACTAACATCTTCGAAGTCTACTCACGGATCGACCGGAAATCGCGCGAAGACCGGAACCGGCACAGGGGCGGCGTGTTATGGCTGACCGGCCTGTCGGGCGCCGGCAAATCGACCTTGGCCATCGAGGTCGAACGCGCCCTCTTCGCCAAGGGCTACCACACCTACGTGCTGGATGGCGACAATCTGCGCCATGGCTTGAATTCCAACCTCGGGTTCAGTCATGAAGACCGGACCGAGAATATTCGTCGCGTCGGCGAAGTGGCGGCGTTGTTCGCCGAAGCGGGTTTCGTCTGCGTTTCCGCCTTTATTTCGCCCTATCGCGCCGACCGTGAAGCCGCGCGCGAGGCGGCGGGAGAATCATTTCACGAAATTCACGTAAAAGCCGACCTCGCAACATGCGAATCTCGCGACCCTAAGGGTCTGTACGAACGCGCGCGGCGTGGCGAAATCCCAGATTTCACAGGTATTTCAGCACCTTACGAAGAGCCTGTGGCGCCAGAACTGGTGGTGGACACGGCGTCGCTGGACGTTTCGCAAAGCGTGACCATGGTGTTGGATTACGTCGCCCGGAATTTAGCCTTTTCCGGACCGAACGACGAGGCCTGAACCAAGCGTTAAGGTTTTTTGTGCATGCTGTAACCCGCAGGTATCTAACCGGAGCCGGGGTTACGGCACATGGAATCGGCCAAACAGAGACTCCTTTCCGCGACAGACGAACGGCCGGGCACGCCTGCCAGGCTGTCGCGCTGGGAATCCCTTGTCGCACAATCGAAACAGGCGGTCGACAGGCGCCGTGCCGCCGAAGCCGCCGGCTATCTGGAAGAAGCGCTGGAAATGGCGCGGAACGATTGGCCGGAGTCCCGCAAGCAGGCTGAAAGCTGCATCCGATTAGCCGATCTGTATGCGGCGCTCGACCGGCGCGAAGATGCATTGCGACTGTATGGCGAGGCCATCGGCGTGCTGGCTGAAATGCCGGACGGGACGAATACGCAACTGGCCCACGCGGTCAGCAATATCGGACGGATGTTCCTGCTCAAGGGCGACCAGACGAAAGGCTGCGAACTTACCGCGGCGGCGGATGCCATGCTGCGACAGCTCGGCCAGTCCGATACGCCGTCGGTCAAACTGAATTTGGCCATGGCGCTGGCCCATGCCGGCGACGACGCGGGCGCGCAACGAGCCTTCAAGGCGGCGGTCGCGGCGCTCGACCGGCAGCAGCCGGAATCCCTTCAAGGCATCGCCGTGCATGACAATTACGCCTTGTACTGCCTCAGCCGAAATCTGGTGGCACAAGCAGAGGTTTTGTTGCGGCATTGCCTGATCCTGCGTCAGGAGGCGGTGGGGCCACGTCACCCGGTATATGCCGGCGGGTTGGTCAATCTTGCACGCCTGCTGCATGTCTTTGTGGGTGCGCAGGAAGAGGCCGAGGCCCTGTTCCGGCAGGCCAAGGACATAAACGAGCGCGGGCGCGGCGCCGCGGCGTCCGGCATGTTGCCCGTGATTTATCACCTGGCTCGGATCGCGCAGCAAGATAACCGGCACGCAGAGGCCACGCGCCTGTGCACCGCCATGCAGGAACAGGGGGTCGGCGACGAACGGGCAGCCAGGGCCGCCGAGGCGGCCTCACTGCACGTCTCCGCCCGGCTGTCGGCGGCGGAAGGAAGCGAGACGGCCGACACGGAAAAACGCTTGATCCAGGCGCTCGAATTGGCCGAATCGCTGAATGGCGGTTACCGGCGGCTGGGTGTCGACATCGCCGCGGAGGTCCTGGCCGAGCTGTCCGCCCTGATGTTCGGCGACAACCGGGTCCCGGAAGCTGAAAGATTGGCGGACCGGGCGGCCGAAATGCGGCGGCGCCTGCTCTGGGCCATCAGCAATCATGTCTTCATGGCGGCCGATTGACGCGACGCGCCGCGCGCCGCCATCAACCAGTTGTGGCAAGTGCCACACTCAGGAGAACGACCGATGACCACGAAGAGAGTCCTTACCGCGATATACTTTTTGCTGGTTGTCGCGCTGGCGCCCGCCGGCGCCGGCGCGGCAATGTGGGAAGAATTCGCCGCACAGGCCAACGCCGCCCAGGAGGAAGGTGACTTCGTTACCGCGGTGGCCTTTTACGAGAAGGCATTGAGCGCTGTCGAGGAATCCCGCGGCCCCGATCATCCCGAGGTCTCGACCGTCCTGGTCAATATGAGCGGCCTGTTACACGTGATCGGGCGGTTTGACGAGGCCGAGGCGAATCTTACGCGCGCCATCGCGATCGACAAGAAAGCACTCGGCGAGAGGCATTCGGAGGTCGGCGCGGACTACAATGCCCTGGCGCAGCTCTACGCCGATTTGGGCCGTTACGACGAAGCCGAGCAGCTGTATCTGGAAGCGCTGTCGATCTGGGCCGACAGCCTGGGCGAAAATCACCAGAACATTGCCGGGATCGCGGTTAATCTCGGCCAGCTTTACCGCGAGCAGACGAGGTTCGACGAAGCCGAGAAGATGCTGCTGCGCGCCATTCAGGTGGACGAAAAGGCGCTGGGCGAAGGCCATCCGGAAGTCGCCATCGACCTCAACAATCTCGGTGGGCTGTATCGCGAACAGGGCCGCTACGATCAAGCCGAAACCGTCTATATGCGCTCGCTTTCCATTCGCATGAAGGCGCTGGGGAAGGATGACCCGGAAGTCGGCGAATCCTATAATAATCTGGGCCAGCTCTACGAGGAGCTCGGCCAGTATGGCCCGGCCGAAAAACAATACCGGAATGCCCTCGGGATCTGGGAAAATGCCTGGGGCGACAAACATCCCAACGTCGCCATAGCGACCAACAACCTGGCCGGCCTGTATCACGCGACGGGCAACCACGGCGAAGCCGAGTCGCTGTATCAGCGCACGATTTCGATCGACGAGACTGCCTATGGCCCCGACCATCCCGAAATCGCCCTCGATGTCAGCAACCTGGCGGGGCTCTATGAGGAAATGGAACGCTACGCGGCGGCCGAGGCATTGTATGAGCGCGCGCTGGCAATTCGAAAGAAAGCCTATGGCCCCGTGCATACGCTGGTGGCCGGAAACCTAAACAGCCTGGCCCGTCTCAATGCGGCCATGGGCCGCTACGCCGAGGCGGAAAAATTTTACAAATCGGCAACCGCAACCTGGAAGGCCGCGCTTGGCGCCGACCATCCATCGGTCGCCGTGGGGTTGGTCAATCTGGCCGGCCTGTATCATCGGCTCGACCGGTTCGGCGAGGCTGAAGAGCTATTTCTCGCGGCAATCGCCATCGACGAGAAAGCCTATGGCGCCGATCACACCGAAGTCGCCATCGATCTGAACAATCTGGCCTGGCTCTATGCACAGCAAGGCAAATACCAGGACGCGGAGGGGCTGATCCTGCGGGCGCTGGCGATCCGCGAGGCGACCTATGGCGCCACCCATCCCGACGTGGCCGAAAGTCTGGAAGACCTTGCGGGATTGATGGAACAAATGGGCCGCATCGAAGATGCCCGCAAGGCGGAGCAGCGCGCTCTGGATATCCGGGCCAGGCTGTGAGGTTCAGGACAAAGCCGGTGGCGAAGTTCGCGGGCAGCCTGTTGTTGGCGGCCGTCCTGCTGGCGGGCTGTGCCGAACGCAGCACGTTGTGGGAAGAATATAGCCAGGACGGGCTGTCGGCCTATAGCGTCGGCCAATACGAGGAAGCCGAATCGTTCTTCAACGCCGCACTCGAGGAAGCCGAGCGTACCGGCAAGGTGGACGAACGGCTGGCGACCAGCCTGAACAATCTGGCCACCGCCTATACCGCCCTGGACCGCTACGGCGGCAGCGAGGCGCTGTATCGCCGCGCCCTGGCGATCCGCGAGAATCTCCATGGCTTCGAGGATCCCGTCGTGGCCTCGACGCTCGGCAGTCTGGGCGATACCTACAGGCTGCTTGGCCGCTATGGCGAGGCCGAAACCGCCCTGCTGCGTTCGCTGACCATCCGCGAGAAAAAACTCGGCCCGGACCATCCCGACGTGGCGGTGACGCTGAACAGCCTGGCGGCGTTATACAGGGACCAGGACCGTCTGGCCGAGGCGGCGGAGGCGGCCGAACGCGTTATCATCGTCCGCCAGTCCGCGTTGAAGCCGACCGATCCGCTGCTGGCGGCCAGCCTCGATAATCTTGCCGCCATCCACAGCGCCATGGGTCGACGCGACAAGGCGGAGTCGGAATATACGCAGGCCCTGCGCATCCGCGAGGCATCGCTGGGTCCCGATCACCCGGACGTGGCGACGCTTTTGAACAGCCTGGCGACGCTGAAGCTGTCGGCGGGTCAATATGAGGCCGCCGAATTGCTGGTGCAGCGCGCACTCGATATTCAGCAACGAAACCTGCCCGACGACCACCCGGATATCGCCGTTACATTGCGGACCTGGGCGGCCGTGATGCGGGCCACCGGCCGCGCCAAGGAAACCCGGATCCTGGAATCGCGGGCCCAGGTGATCGAACGGCGCTGAAGCAAATATCTTTCGCCGCCGGCGAGCGCGCGGTAATCTCGTGCCACCATGACCGTACTCGTCACCGGAACCGCCGGCTTTATCGGCAGCGAAGTCGCCCTGCGCCTGCTGGCGCGTGGCGAACACGTGGTCGGCGTGGATTGCCTGACCCCCTATTACGACCTGGCGCTGAAGGAGGCGCGGCTGGTCCGCCTTACCGCCAGTCCTGAATTTGTCGAGGCCCGTATCGACCTTGCCGACCAAGCGGCGACGGCGCGGCTGTTCGCCGATCATAGCCCCGAACGGGTGATCCATATGGCGGCCCAGCCGGGGGTCCGTTACAGCCTGGAAAACCCCCATGCCTATGCAAACTGCAATCTGACCGGATTTCTAAATCTGCTGGAAGGATGCCGCGCGGCCTCGGTTGAACATCTGGTATATGCCTCTTCCAGCTCGGTCTATGGCGCCAACGAGGTGATGCCGTTTTCGGTCCATCACCCCGTGGATCACCCGGTCAGCCTTTATGCGGCGACCAAGCGCGCCAACGAACTGATGGCCCATTCCTATGCCCACCTCTATGGATTTCCGGTGACGGGTCTGCGCTTCTTTACCGTCTATGGTCCGTGGGGCCGGCCGGACATGGCGCCGATGATTTTTGCCAAGGCAATTTCCGAAGGCCGCCCGATCGATGTCTTCAATAGCGGCGAGATGCGCCGCGACTTCACCTATATCGACGATATCACCGAGGGCGTGTTGCGGGTGGCGGACTGCATCCCCGAACCCGCCGCCGATCCGGACGGCGGTCCGGCGGCCAGCCCGATCGCGCCCTACCGCGTCTTCAATATCGGCAACGGCGCACCGGTCGACCTGATGCGTTTCATCGAGGTGATGGAACAGGCGCTGGGCCGCAAGGCGAACACGAACATGCTGCCGATGCAGCCCGGCGACGTCAAGGCCACCTGGGCCGACACCGCCGATCTGCAGGCCGCGACCGGGTGGCAACCGGAAACAACTATCGAAGACGGCGTGCGGCGTTTCGTGGCCTGGTATCGGGAATACAACGGCGCGAGCTGAGATTTATTTGCAAATCTGCAACTACGGAGAAAACGCATGGCATGCTGCCATAACTATTTCGCGACCGCCGAGGGCGGGGAACAGGCCTTTTCGGTCGATGTATCCGCCATTACCTACGGCGCCGGTTGCCTGGCCGAGGCCGGCGAGCAGGCCAAGGCGTTGGGGATCCGGCGCATCGCGCTGTTCACCGACCGGCAACTGGCCGCGACGGTGCATGTCGCGACGGTGAAAGAATCGCTGACCGCGGCCGGTGTCGATTCGGTGCTTTACGACGAGGTGAAGGTCGAGCCGACGGACGTCTCCTTCCAGGCCGCCACCCGTTTCGCCGGGGAAGCCAGGGTCGACGGCTTCATTTCGGTCGGTGGCGGCTCGGTGATGGACACCGCCAAGGCGGCCAGCCTCTATACGACATACCCGGCCGACTTCCTGGCCTATGTGAACGCGCCGGTCGGCGAGGCGCGTCCGGTGCCCGGGCCGTTGAAGCCCCATATCGCCTGCCCGACGACCGCCGGCACCGGCTCGGAATGTACCGGCGTCACCGTCTTCGACCTGTTGTCGATGAAGGCCAAGACCGGCATCGCCTCGCGGATGCTGCGCCCGGCGCTGGCCCTGATCGACCCGACCACGACCCATACCCTGCCGAAGAACGTCATCGCCTGCAGCGCCTTCGACGTGCTCAGCCACGCGCTGGAATCCTATACCGCCACGCCATTTACGCGGCGCGCGCGTTCCGGCACGCCGGCCGAGCGTCCGATGAGCCAGGGCGCCAACCCGTGGAGCGACCTCGGCTGCCGCGAGGCGCTCCGGCTGGCCGGCAAATATATGGTGCGCGCGGTCAACGACCCGTCCGACCACGAGGCACGCGAGCGGCTGATGTGGGCGTCGACCCTGGCCGGCATCGCCTTCGGCAATTCGGGTGTCCATGTGCCGCATGGCATGGCCTATGCGGTGGCCGGTCTGGTCAGGGACTATCAGCCGGCGGGCTACCCGGACGACGAGCCGATCATCCCGCATGGCATGAGCGTCATCGTCAATGCGCCGGCGGTGTTCCGCAACACCGCGCGCGCCTGCCCGGAACGCCATCTGGATGGCGCGGATTGGCTCGGTGCGGACTTGCGCGGGGCCGGTGAAGACGATGCCGGCGAAGTGCTGGGCGGGCGCATCGTCGAGCTGATGAAGGCGTCCGCCATTCCCAACGGGGTCGGCGGCGTCGGCTATGGCGCGGGCGATATCGATCGGCTGATCGAGGGCACCTTGCCGCAGCAGCGGCTCTTGAAAAACGCCCCGATGGAGGTCGGCGCCGAACAGCTCCACACCATGTTCGAAGGCGCGTTGAGCTACTGGTAAGGCGCGCGGCGGCGCGGCGACGGTGCGATAACAATACAATAATACGAGCCTGACCCCAAAAAAGGTTGGGGGTCAGGCTCGTATTATTGTATTGTTATGCATCCGTGGCATCAGCCGCCGCGCGTCTCCCATTGGTCGAGCAGCCGCTTCCAGGCGACGGCGGTGTTCAGGGCGGGGGCGCGCAGGCCGTGCAACGGGATCGGCCTGATCCGGGTCGCCGGCAGCGGCAGCTCGGCCAGCGGCATGCCGCGCAGGCGCGCCGCCATCATCTTGCCGCAGGCCGTCGCCATCGCCACGCCGCGGCCGTTATAGCCGATCATCGCATGCAATCCGGGCGCCGGCTCGGCCGCATGCGGCAGGTGGTCCAGCGTCATCGCCACCGGACCGGCCCAGTAATAATCCAGCTCGATCCCGCCGAGCTGCGGGAACAGCCTGACCAGCCCGTCGACGATGTTCCGGTAGAGGGCCGGCTGCCCGGTCTGGCCGGCCCGGCCGCGGCCGCCGACCACCAGCCGCCCCGTATGATCCAGCCGGAAATAGGTCAGCAGCCGCCGCGTGTCCGAGACCGGCATGCCCCCGGCGAGGATGGCGCGGCGCAGATTGTCGCCCAGCGGCCGCGTCGCCACCTGATGGCTGAACACCGGAATGACGTTCTGTCGCAGGCCCGGCCACAACCCGTCGGTATAGGCATTGGTGGCCAGCAGCACCTGATCGGCGATCACCGTGCCGCCCGGCGTCGCGACCCGCCAGCCCTTGCCCTCGCGGGTCAATGCGGTCGCCGGCGAGGCCC
>CAXMQC010000527.1:0-6888 GCA_964195285.1 Akkermansiaceae bacterium | reverse complement strand
ATCGACGCCGCCCTGTCGCGTTCGCGGACTGTAATTTCCGCACTGCTGCTGATTCTGGCCAGCGGCACATACGCTTGGCTGGAGATTCCGAAGGAAGCAGATCCAGACATTACCATCCCGAATATCTATGTCACGATCAATCACGAGGGAATCAGCCAGGAGGACGCTGAGCGGGTGCTGGTGCGCCCGATGGAAGAAAAGCTGCGCGCCGTCGAAGGCGTGAAGGAGATGGTTTCCTGGGCGCGTGAGGGCGGGGCCAACATCCTGTTGGAATTCGATGCCGGCTTTGATCCGGACAGCGCGTTGCTGGACGTCCGCGAGGAGGTCGACAAGGCCAAGAACGATCTTCCCGACGACAGCGACGAGCCCAATGTGCAGGAAGTCAATTTCAGCCTGTTCCCGGTATTGGTGGTGACTATGGCGGGGCCGCTGCCGGAACGCGCGATGTTGCGCCTGGCGCGCGATCTCAAAGACCGCATAGAGGGGCTCCCCTCGGTGCTCGAAGTAAAAATCGCTGGTGACCGCGAAGAACGGGTGGAAGTGATCGTCGACCCGATCCTGGTGGAAAGTTACGCGTTGGACCCGGAACAAATTGCTGTCGTCGTCGCCCGCTTCAACCAGTTGATCGCCGCCGGGGCCATGGATACCGGCCAGGGCCGGTTCGCGGTCAAGGTGCCTGGCGTGTTCGATTCAGTGCGCGATATCATGAAGCTACCGGTCAAGGTCGAGGGCGACGCGGTCATCACGCTGGGTGATATCGCCACGGTGCGTCGGACGTTCCGTGACGCCGAGGGGTTCGCCCGGGTCAACGGGCAACCGGCGTTGGCGCTGGAGGTGTCCAAGCGCGCCGGCGAGAACATTATCGACACCATCGCCGGAGTCCGTGAAATCGTCGAGGCGACGAAGCGGGCCTGGCCGGAGACCATCGAAGTCACTTACAGCCAGGACAAATCAAAAGATATTCGCCTGATGCTGGGCGACCTTCAAAATAATGTCATCAGCGCCGTTCTGCTGGTGATGATCGTCATCATTGCCGCACTTGGCCTGCGCTCCGGATTTCTTGTCGGTATCGCCATACCGGGCTCGTTCCTGAGCGGCATCCTGGTGCTGGCCGCCTTCGGGATGACGATGAATATCGTGGTGCTGTTCGCGCTGATCCTGGCCATTGGCATGCTGGTGGACGGCGCCATCGTGGTCACCGAATATGCCGACCGCAAGATGACGGAGGGCGAGCCGCGCCGGCTGGCCTACAGCATGGCGGCGAAGCGCATGTCATGGCCGATCATCGCCTCGACCGCGACCACGCTGGCCGCTTTCCTGCCGTTGTTGTTCTGGCCGGGCATCGTCGGCGAGTTCATGAAATTTTTGCCGATCACGTTGATCGCGACGCTTTCCGCATCGTTGGTGATGGCGCTGATTTTCGTACCGACCGTCGGCGCCTATATCGGCAAGGCCGGCGCCGAGGACGAACATACCGCCCGGGCTCTGGCGGCCGGCAGCGGCGAGGAGTTGATGCGCCTGAAAGGGCCGGTCGGCCTCTATGTCCGCATCCTGGCGCAGGCGCTGCGCTGGCCCTCGCTGGTTCTGGTCCTGGCCGTGCTGACCCTTGGTGGTGCCTGGTTCACATACGGAACTTTCGGCAAGGGCGTGGAATTCTTCCCTGATGTCGAGCCGGACCGCGCCATGGTGCAGGTCCATGCGCGCGGCAACCTTTCGGCCATGGAGCAGGATGAGTTGGTGGCCCGTGTCGAGGCGCATATATTGGATATCGCCAAGGAACGGGACGAATTCATTACCGTCTATACCCGCAGCGGCAAGCGGGAAAGCCGGTCGGAAGAGGCCGAGGACGTGGTCGGTACGATTTCACTGGATTTCGTCGAGTGGAATCAGCGCCGGCCGGCCCGCGATATTCTGGCCGACATTCTGGCTCGGAGCGCCGCGATACCCGGCATCATCGTCGAGACCAGAAAAGAGGAAGGTGGCCCGCCGGTCGGCAAACCGATTCATATCGAATTGGCGTCGGACGATTGGGAACTGCTGAACCCGATGGTTGGCATGGTTCGCGCGCGCGTCGAACAAATGGACGGATTGCGCGATATCGAGGACAGCCGCCCAATCTCCGGTATCGAGTGGGAATTGCAGGTCGACCATGAACAGGCGGCGCGCTTCGGCGCCGATGTGGCGGTGATCGGCTGGTTCGTGCAGATGATTACCAAAGGGCTGAATATTAGTTCATACCGGCCTGACAACAGCGACGAGGAACTGGACATCGTCGTCCGCTTTCCCGAGACCAATCGCACCCTTGCGCAGCTCGACAGCATCCGCATCCGCACCGAACTGGGCCTGGTGCCGATCGGCAACTTCGTCAAACGCGTGGCCCGTCCCAAGGCCGGTACGCTGCAACGGGTCAACATGCATCGCGTCATGTCGGTGAAAGCGGATGTGATGGATGGTGTGCTGGCCGACGGCAAGGTGCGTGAACTCCGCGAATGGCTCGCCGGTGTCGAGCTGCCGCCGGGCGTGACCTATAAATTCAAGGGCGAGGACGAGGAACAGGCGGCCGCACAGGCTTTCCTTGGCAAAGCCTTCGGCGTCGCCCTGTTCATTATGGCGATCATCCTGGTCACCCAGTTCAACAGCTTCTACAGCGGATTCCTGATTCTGTCCGCGGTGATCATGTCGACAGTCGGCGTGCTGCTGGGGCTATTGGTAACTGGCCAACCCTTCGGCATTGTGATGAGCGGCGTCGGCGTCATCGCACTGGCCGGTATCGTGGTGAATAATAACATCGTGCTGATCGACACTTACGACCGGCTGCGCCTGGTAGAGCCGGATGCGAAACTGGCGGTGCTGCGCACCGGCGCCCAGCGCCTGCGGCCGGTTTTGCTGACCACGGTGACGACGATTCTCGGGCTGTTGCCGATGGTGCTGAAAGTAAATATCGATTTTGTCAGCCGCCAGATTACGGTCGGCGCACCGTCGACCCAGTGGTGGACCCAGCTTTCGTCGGCCATCGCTTTCGGCCTGGCCTTCGCGACCATACTGACCCTGGTGGTGACGCCCTCGGCCCTGATGGTGCGAGCCAACATGCGCGACCGGCTGGACCGTTGGGCCGAATGGCGGGCCGGGCGCCGCGCTGCAAAAACCGCTACCGTCAGCGAAGGCGCCGAGTAATCCAGAGCCTTTCCCGGCTATTTTGAATCTTCGTCTTTTCCAATCTCGGCGCCGGGCGGTGGCAGGCCGCGGGGCAGGGTAAAGATGGCGACCATGATGCGCGCGCCCGTGGTCATCCAGCACAGCACGCCAAAAATCACCGCGATCCAAGGGAACCAGTGCGGGAATAAGCAGGCCAAGGTGAAGGCCGCGATCGTCTCGACCTCCTCGATGAGGCCGCCGAGGAAGAATATCGATTTTTGGCCGTGGCTATCGGTGTGGAATCCGTGCTTCTCGGCGAGCGCGGCATAGGCCAGAAAACTGGCCTCGGCGCCCATGAAGGCGAACAGCAGCCAGGCCGCCGCCAGCGCATTGGCGTCGGTATCCGCCAGCGCAAAGCCAAGCACTACCGCGCCAAAAAAGATGAAATCGCCGACGATGTCGAAAAAACCGCCCAGATCGGTGATGCCGTTGTGCCGCGCCACCGCCCCATCAAGCGCGTCGAGCAGACGGTTTACGACGATCAGCGCAAGGGCCACGATATAGTTCTGCAGAGCCAACGGTATCAGAACCGAAAGGCCCACGACGACCGCCGTCAATGTGACGAAATTGGCCGATACGCCGGTTTTTACAAGTTGGCGGGCGATTCCGCTGAATACCGGGGCGAGAATCTTCTTGACGGCACCGTCCAGCATTATCTACCTCCGCCGTCAGTCGACCGGACGCAGGCGCGGCTTGTCGAGCGCCTCGTCGGGCTCGATATCGCCGGGGTCGTCCGCATTGCGCTCGTCATGCATCCGATCGGCCTCGGCTTTCAGGCGACGGAACTTCCAGGCGGAGTACCCGAAGCTGACGATATAGGCAAGAACGATCACGGTCAGCGTACGCCAGGGTGCGCCGGCGAGCCCGGCCACCAGAAACCCGGCCACAACCAGGATCGGCAGGATCGCAGCGATCGGAATCTTGACTTTTTTGAACGAAAAGGTCGGCAGACTGCTGACCATCAATAGCGCCACGATCACACTCCATATCGCGACAAACACCGGCTCGCGCAGAAAATCGAGGCCGAAGGCGAAAGTCGCCATCAGCGGCAGTAGCGCAAGCCCCGCGCCGGCGGGCGCCGGGACCCCGGTGAAGTAGTTGTAGGCATAAGGCGGAAGCTTGCCGATGTTGCTATTGAACCGGGCCAGCCTGAGGCCGCAACAAATGGCCAAGATCAGACTGGCCGCCCAGCCGATCCCGCCCAGTGCATTCAACGACCAGAAATACAGGATAAAGGCCGGCGAAACGCCGAAGGCCACGAAATCGGAAAGCGAATCCAGCTCGGCCCCGAAATCGCTGGCGGATTTCAACAGGCGCGCCATGCGACCGTCCAACGCATCCAGAACGCCGGCCACGATAATCGCCACCACAGCGAATTCCCATTTCTCATCAAGCGCGAAACGGACACCGGTCATGCCGGCACAGGTGGCCGCCACCGTAATCATGTTTGGGATCAGCCTGGAGATGCTAAGTCCCTTGAACCGGGGGACACCGCGACGCGGCTTTCGTTTGGTTCTGCGTTTCAGCATCAGCGTAGTTCTCCTTCTCGCGGCGACTCGCCGGCGGTAAGGTCGGCGATGACAGTCTCGCCGGCCACGGCGATCTGGCCTACGCAGACCAGCGGCGACACGCCGTCTGGCAGATAGACATCGACGCGGCTGCCAAAACGGATCAGGCCGAAACGTTCGCCCGCGGCGAGCCCCTGCCCTTCCTCGATCCAGATCATGATGCGCCGCGCCACCAGCCCCGCGATCTGGACGACGGCAATATCGCGGCCATCGGCCAACGCCATTCTAACCGATTGCCGCTCGTTATGCTCGCTTGCCTTGTCGAGCGAGGCATTGAGAAACTTTCCGGCGCGATAGGCAAGTTTTTCGATCCGTCCATCGACCGGTGCGCGATTCACATGGACATTGAAAACATTCATGAAAATGCTGATGCGGGTGAGCTGAACCGCGCCCATTTCAAGTTCCGGCGGCGGCGCGGCGGGCTCGATCATCTGCACCACCCCGTCCGCCGGACTGATCACCAGTCCCTCGCGGGCCGGCGTAATTCGGTCTGGATTACGGAAGAAATAGGCGCACCACGCGGTCAGCACGCCGCCAATGAACAGGAAAGGCGCCCAAAAAAACCCGACAACCAGGGTAGTCAGGGCAAAAATACCGATGAACCGCCGGCCCTCAGGGTGGATCGGGACGAAAACCGAACGCACCGACTCCAGAATGTTCAACGACATTATGTGCTATCTACCTCGGACAATTTCCATGTGGCAGCACAGTGCCTGGGTGACAGGGGGCGATATCGCATGACGGTAGCCACCTGTCCGCGCGCCGTCAATTGGTGCGGGGCACCTCGAATACCTGTCCTGGATAGATCAGGTCCGGGTCGCGGATGCGGTCCTGGTTGGCCTGAAAGATTACGGTATAGCGCGTACCCTCGCCCAATGTGCGGCGCGCCAGACGCCACAGACTGTTGCCCGGCTGAACCACAACCAGCAATGTACCGGAGTCTATTTCTTTTGGATCGGCGCGCTGGAACGGGAATTCGAGCCGCGCCACCACGTCACTGCCGGCCATCTCGTCCACCCGCAAGGTATAGAGACCCGGCTCAACGAGACGTTCGATGACGATGCGCCAAGCTCCGTCGGGCCCGACCAATGTCGTGGCCAGCAAGCCGTTGTCCAGATAGACCAGGACGTTGTTACTGCCATTTGCGCGACCGGAAAGGCCCAAATTGCCATTTTCATCGTAGTCCAGTACATCGACCGACAGCGCGAATTTCGCCCCTGGTTCGACAGGCAGCGATTCGCCGGCCGGCGGCTGCTGCAGCACCTCGCTGGTGCCAAAGCCGGTTCGCGGAACCTCAACCACCAGCGCACCGGACGACTCGTCCGTCGGTTGCCCGGCCACGTCCAACCCAATCTCGGGCACCACGACGACCACGACATTTTCCGACCAGACGAGATCGGCGTCGCCCATCCTCGAAGACAAACTCAATTCGCGGCTGCCCGGTGGCAGCGGGGCATCTGGCAACATCACCCATTCGCCGCGCCCGTCCGCCTTGATCTGACCGATCGGACGGCCATCGTCATAAACGGTCACCACCGATCCCGGCTCCGCGCGCCCGGCAACGACAATGTCGCCGGTCGGAATCACACGCACGATATCAAAGGTCGGCCGGATTATTTCCGGTGGTTCGGTTTCGGCCGGTGGCGCTGTCGACGCCGGCGCCGGCGGTTCCGCCTGCTGCGTCGGCTCCTGTTGGGGTGCGGGTTGCGGTATTGCGGAGGGTTGCGGCGCCGGAGCGGGTGTCGGGGCCGGCGGCGGCGTGGGTGTGGGGGCGGGTGTGAGGGCGACCTCGGGAGCAGGTACCGGAGCAGGCGTCGGTGCGGGCGCTGGTGCAGGTGCGAGTGCGGGCGCCGGTGCGGGCGCCGGTGTGGGTTCGGGTGCAGACGCGGTCGCGGGCGCCGGGGCGGACTCCGATTGCGTCACGGGTGCCGGTTGCGGCGCGGGCTCCGATTGCGGCGCGGGCGCGGGCTCCGGTTGCGGCGCGGGTGCAGGCTCTGGTTGCGGCGCGGGTGCGGGCTCCGGCGCCGCGGCGGGTGTTGCCGTCACCGGGCTTGTCGCAACGGCCGTCGGGTCGGGTTCGACGTCCTCCAACAGCCAGAAATTCAGGGCAAGCGCGATCAGCACG